>NZ_JAUBQR010000156.1:0-16019 GCF_036701385.1 Microcoleus sp. Pol12B4
GCTGAAGATCCTGAGTTTGAAACGTTCTACACTAAGAACATTCTGCTTAACGAAGGCATTCGTGCTTGGATGGCTCCTACGGACCAACCTCACGAAAACTTCATCTTCCCTGAAGAAGTTCTGCCTCGCGGTAACGCACTTTAAAAAAATCAGGATTTGGATTTCCGATTAATTTAGTTTTTTTAAATTAATCTGAAATCCAAATCCCTATTCCCCGGCGCAGGCGCGGTGATACCGTGCCCTACTAGGGAACAAAAAAACCCAAAATCCAAAATCTAAAATCGTTGGAGGTTCTACCGGGTGGTAACGCTCTCTAATTCCTACGCAAGCGGTCGCGACCAAGAATCCTCCGGGTTCGCTTGGTGGTCTGGCAACGCTCGTTTGATCAATCTCTCCGGCAAACTGCTGGGCGCACACGTCGCTCACGCTGGCTTGATCGTGTTCTGGGCCGGTGCAATGACTTTGTTTGAAGTCGCTCACTTTATCCCAGAAAAGCCCATGTACGAACAGGGCTTAATCTTGATGCCCCACATCGCGACTTTGGGTTGGGGCGTCGGCCCCGGCGGTGAAGTTACGGATATCTTCCCGTTCTTCGTAGTCGGCGTTCTTCACTTGATTTCATCTGCTGTTCTCGGTTTGGGCGGCATTTATCACGCCGTTCGCGGCCCAGAAGTTCTCGAAGAATACTCTTCGTTCTTCGGCTACGACTGGAAAGATAAGAACCAGATGACCAATATCATCGGCTACCACCTGATTCTGTTGGGATGCGGCGCTCTGCTGCTGGTAGCTAAGGCCATGTTCTTCGGCGGTGTCTATGACACTTGGGCTCCGGGCGGCGGCGACGTGCGTATTATCACCAACCCCACTCTGAATCCGGCTGTGATTTTTGGCTACTTG
The DNA here is from genome assembly GCF_036701385.1 of Microcoleus sp. Pol12B4. Lineage (NCBI taxonomy): Bacteria > Bacillati > Cyanobacteriota > Cyanophyceae > Oscillatoriales > Microcoleaceae > Microcoleus > Microcoleus sp. Pol12B4. Next base: position 898 of record NZ_JAUBQR010000156.1, read on the forward strand.
GTACGCTCTCCTTTTGGTGGCGAAGGCTGGATTGTCAGCGTCAACAACATGGAAGACATCATCGGCGGTCACATCTGGCTTGGCCTGATTTGTATCGCTGGCGGTGTTTGGCATATTTTGACCAAGCCTTTCGGTTGGGCTCGCCGCGCCTTAATCTGGTCTGGCGAAGCTTACCTGTCTTACAGCTTGGGCGCTTTGTCCCTGATGGGCTTCATCGCTTGCTGCTTTGTCTGGTTCAACAACACTGCTTACCCCAGCGAATTCTACGGCCCGACAGGTCCGGAAGCTTCTCAAGCGCAAGCTTTGACCTTCCTGATCCGCGACCAACGCTTGGGTGCTAACGTCGGTTCTGCACAAGGCCCCACTGGTCTGGGTAAATACCTGATGCGCTCTCCTACTGGCGAAATCATTTTCGGCGGTGAAACGATGCGTTTCTGGGATTTCCAAGGCCCTTGGTTGGAACCCTTGCGCGGTACTAACGGTTTGGACTTGAACAAAATTAAGAATGACATTCAGCCTTGGCAAGCTCGTCGCGCGGCTGAGTACATGACTCACGCTCCTCTGGGTTCTTTGAACTCTGTGGGCGGTGTGGCGACTGAAGTTAACTCGTTTAACTTCACTTCTCCTCGTTCTTGGCTGTCCTGTTTCCACTTTGTGATGGGTTTCTTCTTCTTGGTCGGCCACTTGTGGCACGCTGGTCGCGCTCGCGCGGCTGTCGCTGGCTTTGAGAAGGGTATCGATCGCGAAAATGAAGCGGTACTTTCTATGCCAGACTTAGACTAATCGATCGAATTTATTTCTGATTTGACTGTCTAGTTGAAAAAGGCTCCTGCTTAACGCAGGAGCTTTTTTTGATCTAATATCTGGAAAAAGCTGCCGATTGTCGATCGACAGTTCTCCGAACCCCTTAGCAGCAGATACAATCCTATACGTAGAAACCCGGTTTGTGAGTTAACCTGTTGAATTCAATGCTGTTTCTTTCCGTCAGGTCGTTCCTCAGCGAGCTTTTGCATCCAGGACGGAGATATTTCGGTGCTACCTTTATCGGTGGCTGTGAATGACTCTACAAGTCTTGAACATTGACAATTTTAATCCGTTGGGGTAGAGAGCTTGCAAGCCAGGCTCTACAAAGTTTATATTTAAAGTACAAAAGTTTTAATCCCACACAATTAAAAGTGGTAATTTGAAGGCAGATCGCTACAGGTGCACAACTAATCGACCATTGCCCTCAGGATATTTATATTTTATTAAATGGCTGTGCTTGCCGATTTTTTTAACAAGCACAAAACTTTTGGGGCGCTTACTGTTATTGCTAGGAAAGCAAAAGATTAATAATGGACTCATTAAAGATCGAAAATGTCAAGGTGACGTTCGATCGAGCAAATTTGCTCGAACGCATCGCCAACCGCATTCGCCGCTCTCTAGAACTCCCCGAAATTCTGAGCGCAACAGCAGCGGAAGTTCAATCCTTTTTGGGAACAGACAGAGTAAAAATCTACAAATTTCATAGCGACGGTAGCGGTGAAGTGATTGCCGAATCAATTAACGGCAACCGCTTGCCCTCCCTATTGGGCCTCCATTTTCCAGCAGACGATATTCCCCCTCACGCCCGCGAACTGTTCGCCCAAGTACAGGTGCGATCGATCGTCGATATAGATTCCGGGCAGCTAGGCCAAAGTCCGCGCCGCGAGGCGGTTTCGGGCGAACTGCTGCCCGACGAAATGCGCTTTCGTGCGGTTGACCCCTGCCATGCTGAATACTTGACTGCACTAGGGGTCAAGGCTTGCTTGGTAGTACCAATTTTTCACGGCGAAGAATTCTGGGGGTTGTTGGTATCTCACCACTCCGAGTCCCGGAGTGTGACAGAAAACGAACTCCAAGGCGTTCAGATGGTGGCAGATCAGCTCGGCGTCGCCATAGCCCAATCAACCCTCCTCGCCCGAGCGAGGGCGAAAGCTCAACAGGAAGCTGCCGTCAACCGCGTCGCCACAGCCCTTCACTCCCAGCCGGCGATTGAACTCCAAACAGCTTTGGTAGAATCGGTAGCAGCACTAGACGCCGCCGGCGGCAGGCTGTGTATTTTCGCCACGCCATTCATTTCCGAAAGCAGCAAGGTTACGAATCTAGTTCCCTATTCGGATAACTCGAATCGAGAACTCACAGTCTACACTTGTGGCTCAGGGCCGAAGATGGGAAGTTCCGCAAAATACCCCCAGGTTGAGCAATACAGCGTCTGGCACGAATATTTTAAATCCGGCGAGCAACAGGTTTGGGCAATTCCCGACCTGTACCAAATTAGCAGTTTGAGAAGCCTGCAACCTGCATTTCGATCGACCAAAATTCGCAGTATTTTAATCGTACCGCTCAGAACCCGCCAGCAAATATTCGGTTACTTGACCATTTTTCGAGAAGAATTTGACACCGAAACTCTCTGGGCGAGACAGTTTGATAACGACGGGCGGCTCGCCCAATCTCGCATATCTTTTGAAGCGTGGAAAGAGTCAAAAACTGCCCAAATTCGTGAATGGACAATAGAAGAAATTGAATCAATCCAATTTTTTGGAACCCACTTTTCTAATGCTATTAACCACTACCAACTCGATCAACAAATAGAAGAACTTAACACAAATTTAGAAAATCAAGTTCAAAAGCGCACCGCTCAACTACAGCAGTTGACCCAACAGCAGCGAGTGCTGTTTGAAGTGGTCGCAAAAATGCGGAAATCCCTCGACTTGAACAAAATTTTTAGCACGATGTGCCATGAAGTGCGGCGCGCTCTAAATGCCGATAGAGTGGCGGTTTACCACTTCGATTTCGCATCAGAATTTAACTATGGTGAATTCGTTTACGAAGATGTTTTGCCAGCTTTTGTGTCAGCAATGGCAGTCAAAGTGCACGATCGCTGCTTTGGAGAAAAGTGTGCCAATCTCTACTCTCAGGGACGAGTTCACACAATGTCCGACATTAGACAAGCCGGACTGCAAGATTGCTATGAGCAACTATTAGAGCAATTTCAGGTCAAAGCTAGTTTAGTTGCACCGGTGATGAAAGGCAAAGACCTTTGGGGCTTGCTGTGCGTACACCAATGTTCGGCTCCCCGCAACTGGGAATCTTCCGAAATTAAGTTTGCTACCCAAATTTCCGTTCAGCTCAGCATCGCTTTAGAACAAGCAGATTTGCTCGCTCAAACTCAGCAGCAAGCAGTTGAGTTGCAGCGGGCAGCAGAGCAGGAAAGAATACTGTTTGAAGTAGTTGCTAAGATTCGAAAATCTCTCGATTTAGATACAATTTTTAGCACAACAACTACCGAATTACGGCGAATTTTAAATGCAGATAGAGTTGGAATTTATCGTTTCGATATGAGTTCAAAACTTAATGAAGGCGAATTTATTACCGAAGATGTTTTGCCTGATTTTCCTTCAGCAATGGATGTGAAAGTTCGCGATATTTTTTTTGGAGAAAAATATGCAAATAAATACAGCCAGGGACGCATTCAAGTGCTGCCTGATATCGAAAGTGCGGGACTCTCCGACTGCCACGCTGCTCTTTTAGCTCAATTTCAAATAACAGCTCAAGTGATTATACCACTGATGAATGGCAGCGAACTTTGGGGTTTGCTGTGCGTGCACCAGTGCGGCATTTCCCGCAATTGGAACAGTTCGGAAATTCAGTTTGCTACGCAAGTAGGGGCTCAATTGAGCGTAGCATTAGAACAAGCAGATTTGCTTGCTAAAACGCGGCAGCAAACTATCGATTTGCAGTGGGCGGCCGAGCAACAGCGGATACTGTTTGAAGTGGTAGCCAAGATTCGAGAATCTCTCGATATCAACGCAATTTTTAAGACTGCAACCCAAGAAGTTTGTCAGTTTATGCAAGTTGATAGAATTGCGGTTTATCAATTTTATCCTGATTGGAGTGGCAATTATGTTGCCGAGTTTGTGAAAGATGGCTGGATAAAATTAGTAGGGGAAGGTATCAGTACGGTTTGGCAAGATACTTATTTGCAGGAAAACCGAGGGGGCAGATATGTTAATAACGAAACTCTAGCTGTTGACGATATCTATCAAGTTTGTCACTCGGAATGTGTTGTCGGTATTTTAGAGAAATTTCAAGTGAAGGCTTATGCGATCGCGCCGATTTTTGTAGGACAAGAACTTTGGGGTTTGCTGACAGCGTATCAACATTCTGAACCCCGCTGTTGGGAAAGTTCAGAAGTTAACTTTTTAGCTCAGATTGCCAATCAGTTAGGTGTAGCTATTCAACAAGCTGATTTGCTGGCTCAAACCAGACGCCAAGCAGCACAAATCGCTCAAAGTTTAAAGGATTTGCAGCACACTCAAGCTCAATTGATTCAAACTGAAAAAATGTCGGGTTTGGGGCAACTAGTAGCCGGGATTGCTCACGAAATTAACAATCCGGTTAATTTTATTTACGGTAATCTCAATCACGCTAGTGAATATACTGCTAGCTTACTGAGTTTGCTGGAACTTTACCAGCAGCAATATCCCGATTCTTGTGCTGAAATAGACAAATTGAGTGAAGATATTGACTTGGATTTTCTGCTAAAAGATTTGCCCAAATTGCTATTGTCAATGAAGGTGGGATCCGATCGCATCCGTCAAATAGTTATCTCGTTAAGGAATTTCTCTCGTCTTGACGAAAGTCAAACGAAGGCGGTTGATATTCACGAGGGCATTGACAGCACACTGTTAATTTTACAGCACAGGCTGAAATCTAATACGGACAGTGCAAACATTGTGCTACTAAAAGAATACGGCATTTTGCCTGTAGTTGAGTGTTATGCAGGACAGTTGAATCAGGTATTTATGAATGTAATTGGCAATGCAATCGATGCTTTAGAATCGCACAAGTTGCTCGCTGGTCAATCTGTAGTTCCTCAAATTAAAATCTCTACTGCTGTCGGTCAACTTAATGATACTGTTCTTAGCGCGGTGATTCGGATTTCTGACAACGGCCCGGGAATTGCGGAATCTATGAGAAAACGCATATTTGACCCTTTTTTTACCACTAAGTCGGTGGGGAAAGGTACAGGATTGGGGCTGTCAATTAGTTACCAAATTGTGGTAGACAAACACGGCGGCATTTTAAAATGCAATTCGGAACTGGGGAAGGGTACTGAGTTTGTCATCGAGATTCCACTTCGACAGCAACCAGCAGTCATTACTCATTAGTCATTATTGTAAAATCTTGCCAACAGTCAACAATCACAGAGGCTGCAACCAGAATATACAGCGTATTCCAGGTTTATGAAGTACAGTAGCAGCAGCTTGTAAACCAGTTTTTGAAGTGCTTAGTATTCACTCCTTCAAGCGCAGTAGCCAGTAAAAGATCAACCATCTTAGTAGTGGTTGGCGAGAACTGACGTAAAAAAGCTTTCAGTTGTGACCACCATAATTCTATCGGATTAAAGTCGGGAGAATAGGGTGATAAATTGAGGAGAGTGGCGCCAGCAGATTCAATCAAGGGTTCAATCGCCGCCAGCTTATGGGCTGGGAGATTATCCAGAACAACGACTGCACCTTTCCATAAATTTGGACTAAAAAGTGTTCAATGAAAACGGAAAATGCCTTGCCATCCATCCACCCATCTAGGGTCATTATTGCTACTACTTTTTTAAAACTTATTGCTCCGACAACTGTGGTTTTTGCACCCCGATAAAATGGTTTTAAGTCGTAGACTCTACTACCACATTTTGAACGTGCATGGGTTCGTGTTAAACCCAATAAAACGCCTATTTCATCCCAAAAAACGAGGTTTTCAGTGTCAATTTTTTTCACTTTCTCCCAATATTCATACCTCAAATTTTGCACTTTTTCAGTGGCAGACTGGCTACTGCGTGTAGTTTTTTTTTCGCGTCAAATGCTGTTTTTTTAGTTCACGACACATCATGCTAGGGCTGATAGCTTCCTTGTAGTTCATAAGCCAATATTCACAGTATCCTGACAACGTGCTATCCGGATATTTTTCTACCATCTGGGTCAATTCAGTTGTGCGCGAGTGTAACACGCTTTTAAGGCTTCCGCCCTGTTTTCTAGGTTGAACATGACCAGTCGTTTGTTTTTGTTTTAAGATTTTTTGAACAAACCCTTTACTCACATCAAATCTGGCGGCTACTTTCCTAATTGATGTATCACCTTGTTCATAACTTTTAACTATTTTTTCACGAAATTCGCTCGAATAAGGTTTCATTTTTTTCGATTATGTACTCAATACAGTGTATCATATGTACATGGAATATGCTGTATATAGTTAATCTGTGTTTATCTGCCCTCATCTGCGGTGAAAAAAAGAGAATTTATGAACTGCAGATGACAAGGAATTGACGCTGATCAACGCCGATGAAAAGAAGGGATATATGAATAATTCCGATGCTAACAGATTTGGAATCAAGCTTGATCGTGGGTATGCGATCGCATAGCCGCCTTACGGCATCGCGTCTGACAGTTGCCTAAGTCCTGATGCCAAAAGAGGTTTATTTAATGGAGTTTCATAGATTACTTCCGCTCTTTTGTAGTTCTTGTTGGAGAGTATTCTTGACACGATCGTACTCACCCTCGATTTGAGCCAATAGGGTTGAGGCTTGATCTAGTTTACCAGAGGTACTCATGGCTTCCAACCTGGCACAAAGCTGGGCCAGAGGAGCCGCGCTTAGATTCGCACTACTGCCTTTGAGGGTATGAGCCACTCGCTTTAGGGTTGGAGTATCCGCTTGGGCGATCGCTAATTTCATAGCTTGTAGCAACTTGAGAGATTCCTCCAAGTAGCAGTTCGCCAGCAAGCTCACAATCTTGGTTGAATCTTCATCGATGCTGCTACAGAAGGCTTGCAGTTCTGCAAGGTTAACCGCTGGCATATCAATTTCTGGCTTGTTGCTATCTGATTCATCTTTTTGGGCCTGCTGCGATTCCGGGTTGGGTGGACACTGACTCAGTGCTTGGATGAGAGCCTCTACTCGAATTGGTTTACTGATATAGTCATTCATGCCGGCATCCCGGCAAAGCTCGCGATCGCCCTGCATGGCATTCGCCGTCATGGCAATAATTCGGGGACGAGCATGAGCCGGCCACTCCTCGCCTATACGACGGGTGGCTTCTAGCCCATCCATCTCTGGCATTTGTACATCCATCAGCACTACATCATAAGGCTGGCGATGCAGGGCTTCCAAGACTTCTAATCCATTGGCAGCAACATCTGCCCGGTATCCCAAACGCTCTAACAGCAGCAGTGCCACCTTCTGATTCACCAGATGATCTTCTGCTAACAGAATTCGCAGCGGGAGTCTCTGAGCCAATTTAATATCATCCTCAACAGAGCTAGGGGGTCGCTGTTGAACTTTTGTCGGTTGAGCTTGTAGTGCCTGAGTCAGCACTTCATAAAGCTGGGATTGTTTGATAGGTTTGCTTAAACAAGCCGCAAAGTGGGTCGAGAGTGCTGAAGAACTCCCTTCTGGTTTGCCCATTGAAGTCAGCATCACCAGTGGTAAACGATGGCACTTAGGAAGCTGATGGATTTCTGAGGCAAGTGTCAAGCCGTCCATCTTTGGCATTTGCATATCTAAAATAGCAACATCAAATGTTTCTCCACTCTGAAGCCAGTTGAGCGCTTCCACAGCCGATTGGGCAGCGCGAATCTCCATCCCCCAAGTCTGGGCTTGAAGCGTCAGAATTTGTCGGTTAGTGGGCTGGTCATCTACGATTAATAAACGCTTGCTAGATAGTTCTGGTAGCATTTCAATCGGTTCCGCTAACTCACTAGCAACAGCGGGTGCGACAATCGTGAAGTAGAAGGTAGAACCCATTGTGATTCGATGAGGCTCAGCGGCTTGCCATTTTGGGGAAGGGGTTCCTCCGACGTGACCTCGGGTCTGAACCCACATCATGCCGTTCATCATTTCACTAAGTCGCTTACTAATCGCCAGACCTAAACCTGTCCCTCCATACTGCCGAGTCGTCGAAGCATCTACTTGACTAAAAGATTTGAATAGTCGATCGAGCCGGTCTGTTGGAATGCCAATGCCTGTGTCTTGAATGGCAAACTGAATTTCATACAAGCTTTCGGGCAAGTTCCCTGGCTCAGAAATCGTTTTGTCAGAATCAACTATAGAGGCTTCCACGGAAATGGTAACTTCCCCAGTTTCAGTAAACTTAATCGCATTATTAAGCAAGTTAACTATAATCTGACGCAGACGGGTGACATCACCCAAAATCAACTTAGGAGTCTGAGGCTGGATCAGGTAGCCCAACTCAATCCCCTTCTCATCTGCTTTAACTGCAAGTTGGTCGATCGCACCTTCTATGCAATCTCTCAAGCTCAAGGGATGCTTTTCTAGTTCCAGCTTGCCCGACTCAATTTTTGAGAAGTCAAGGATGTCGTTGATGATGCTCAGGAGGGTATCCCCACTATTGCGAATCGTCTCGATAAAATCTCGCTGTTGAGCCTTGAGTTCTGTATCTAGCAGCAGTCCCGTCATGCCAATAACCGCATTCATGGGAGTGCGAATTTCATGGCTCATCATCGCCAGAAACTCACTTTTGGCTCGGTTCGCAGCTTCTGCTTCCCGTTTAGTTTGCTCCAGGGCAAAGTTTTTCAGAGTTAATTCTTCTCGTTGTTGAGTTTCTTGCTCTAGTAATTTGGCTTGAGCGAGAGCAATTCCTACTTGAGTCGCGACGGATTCTAGCAACTCCACTTGATCGGGAGTCCAACGACGGTAGCGATCGCACTGGTGCAAACAAATGGCACCATTCGCTTCTCCTTGGTAAGAAGTTCGCACTGCTAACATCGATCTTAATTTGAGACTGGTACAAATTGAATGAGTACAGGTGAGCAGTAAATCGCAGTAGACATCCGGAGAGGCGATGGCTTCATCTTGAGCCATCAACTGTTTTGTATAAGCAGGACTCGCGGCCAGAATGTCCTGCTCCTCGCTGGAGGCTGATCCGGGTGCTAGATACTCTGCAACAACAGGAAACTGAGGCGGTGGATTGTCCTGGTATGTGCGAATTAAGCAGCGACTGACCCCAAAAGCTTGCCCAATCTGAACAGCAGCCGTTTCAAATATCTGCTGAGCATTGAGGCTTTGACGAATTTCTTGGGTAATTTGCTTCAGCAGTAAGGCTTTTTCCAATTGTCGTTGTAGTGCTTCTTCTGCTTGCTTGCGATCGCTAATATCCTTCATGAAGCAGTGGTGCCCCACAAACACATTTTGCTCGTCATAAGCAGAGACCATCACCACTTGTTGATAGAACATCGTGCCATTTTTTCGCATCCCCTTGGCTTCCACTTCGACTCTGCCTTCTCTCAACATCTGCTGATAAACAGCCGCCATCTTCTCAACATCTTCAGGATGAACGGTTCTTGGCCATTCCATCCCTAGCATTTCCTCTGGCTGATATCCGCAGATGGCTGCATAAGTTTCATTAACGAAGATATAGCCTCCTTGAGTGTCGAGCCTAGAAATGCCTGCCACGGCATTTTGTAGCGCTGCACTCATTTGTTGCAGTTCCGCTTCGGCGCGTTTGCGATCGCTAATTTCAATCAGAATGCAACCCACTGCTACAGGCTGCTCTGCATCCTTGAAAATGGGGAAATGAGAAGTTAGCCAGTAGCGTTTGGCACCAGTTTGACTGGTTAATTCTGAACTCATTTCCAAGCTGATAGAAGGTTTTCCTGTCGTTAAAACCTGTTGTAACAGTGCATTTACACCAGGAGCAAACTCTCCCAAAATCTCATCGGTTGTCTTACCTAAATGAGCCTCCACAGAGTGGTCATTAATTTCAGCTAGTGCCTCATTGATTTGTAAAAATCGAAACTGCTGGTCGTATATACACAGCCCCACCCCTGCTAGGGAAGATCCTTTAAAGAAAGCATTCAATAATTGCTCTCTGGCTTGAATTTCCTGCTCTAACTGTTTGCGGTTAGTAATATCGCTGTGAGAACCAGTCATACGGACAACTCTGCCCGCTTCATCCGAAAGCGCTTGCCCTCGAGCCAAAATCCATTTGTAACTCCCATCCTTGCAAAGCACTCGATGTTCTGTAATATAAAAGGGAGTTTTGCCCTCAAAGTGCTCTTGAATTAGTTGCATCACCCAAGCGATATCATCGGGATGCACCCGCTTGCTCCATTCATGTAGGTGATTAGGGATTTCATTGTCTTCGTAGCCTAACATCTCTTTCCAGCGAGCCGAAAAGAATACTTCATTGGTGTTGACGTTCCAATCCCATACCCCATCATTACTACCACGTAAGGCGAGTTCCCACCGCTCTTCACTGGCTTGCAGAGCGACTTCTGACTGATGCCGTTCAATTTCACTACCAATCCATTGAGCCATCAGCTTCAGCAATTCCACATGGGCAGATTTAAAGCTGTCTGCACGGGGAGATGGACTAGAAAAGCTGAGAGTATTGTAAACTTTGCCTGCAACTAAAACTCGTGTTCCCATATAAGCTTCGATGCCAAGGGCAAAATAGGCAGAATGGTAACGCCATTTTGAGGTGCCTATATGTTGGATGGTTAGGGGTTCATCGGTGTCTAAAACTTCGCAGCACAAAGTTTGGTTAATATCAAAGGCATCACCTGGCTTTAGGACTCCATCGGGCGATCGCACAGCCATCACCTCATAACGATTATCTTGCACACGAGCCAAGATGCCACATTCAAGCCGAAAGGTCTGACATCCCATGTCAACCAACGCTTGGATGCGCTGCTCAAAAGTGAGATTTTGGGTAGCAGTGACTTCATATAAAGCTCGTATTGCCGCCTCTCTTGTTCTTAATTCAGCTTCGGCTTGTTTACGTCTCTTAATTTCAGCTTTCAGAGAGCGATTGATTTTGGATAATCTTTGCGTTCGTTCTTGAACCCGCTGTTCTAATGTAGCGTTGACGTGTTTAATTTCCATAAATTTTTGATTGAGTGCGATCGCCATCAATTGAAAATTGCTAGCAAGATCATTGATTTCCGTAACAGAGCTATGTTTCCATTCAAATGTTTCTTCTGAAAGCTTGTTGGGTAAGTCAGTGGTCGCACGAGCTAAATATGATAACGGCTTGACCAGTCGTTTGCTCACCACCCTTGCAAACAAAAATGCCAACATTGTGATGACGAGAAGAATAATCAGATCTATCTTGTAGCGATTTTGTAAATTTTCTACATAGGGAGCTGCTGGAATTTCTAAGCGTAATTTCCATTCCAGGTCTGGGGTAATCGTAAATTCCTGTATATATAGAGAGTTTTTCCAACGGATCATCGGATAGTTCCCCTTGCTAGGAACCCACTGCTGCAAGGTTCCCTCTAAAGTGCGAGTGCTGCCGTGCTTTGACTCTTGAACACTGGTCAACAGCTTTTGGTCGGATTGATTACTCGCAATAACTTGGTTGTTTTGATCGAGCAATGTAATGCGTAGTTGCTGATTGTTTTTCGGAAAAAAGTATAGATATTTGATCTGGCTCACTGCTAATGAACCATGGATCAGCCCAGTAAAATTACCTTCTACTTGCAGTGGCACATTCAATCCGACATGAGGTTCGTCGATTAATATATCTTTGTGGATAGGAGTAATCCAAGGTTTCAACGGCTCTTGAGCCAGGGTAATTAAAGATTTCTGTTCAGTAATTTGTTCTATCAACCGCCGAGGGGTTTGATTTAAAGGAGAAGAGGCAGCTAAAACTTTTCCCGAGGCATCGGCAATATAAATTTTGTCAAAATCTGGAAATAGCTGCTCGATCAGGCTAATGTTTCGTTGTAGTTGTTCGGATGATTGAATCGCTTGATTAGCAGCACTTGCACCTTCTAGAACGAGCGATTGTTCAGCTAATGTATTCAAAGCTAATAGATGTCGCTCATGCCATCTAGATACAGCACTACTGAGATTAGTCCCGTTTATTTGTAACTCAGTTCGCACAGTTGTCTGAATTTGAGCGACCCAGTATCTACCATCAAAAACCAATAGCAGCAGTGCTGGAAGAAAAACAAAAGCAACCAACAGATGAAAAATAGTTTGTTGTAAAGAGAGGGCATGGAGATGCTTTGAATGCCTAACCCACCGATGAATCGGCGCATAAGAAATGATTAAGCTGGCAACTAAGGCATTAAAAATGCCGTTAACTGCTTGTTTGCACATAACTAGCAGGACTTGAGCTGCCTCCATGTGCAGCATTTGACCGTAGAAAAGCCAAACGAGAGGCATTCCAATTAAAAACCAGTAAATCCCATCAAATAAAAGGAGGTTCGGATGTTGGCGCTTGCAAAGAAACCCTACAAATAGAGCCTCAATTACAAAAATAATTGTGGCGTATGGATGATTCCAAAGGACATAAGTATAGCTGCCTGCTATTAGACTAGCCAAGCCTCCCCAGCCCCAGCCGAAGTAGTAAGTAATAATAAGTATTGCAATACTGCCAAAGAGGAAATCAACCCCAAAAAAGAGAGACAAATTGAAATAGTTGCCCAGAAAACCTGCACCCGTAAGAAGGGCGATCGCACCAAACCATCTTTGATCACGCACTGAGCTAGCCCCTCCCATAAACTTCTAGAATCTGTACTTGCTGAATATAAACTAATTTTGATAAAAAATCGTCGTAGAGACACTCTCGTTCTATCCCTGACAGTTTCCCTGAATGTCGCACAACCGATTATTTAAACTTTAACATTTAATAATAAAATCAAGGCTTATTCATGCAGGGCTTGATATTAAGCTAAAATTTTAATAAATAATTATTCCCTATTAAGAGAAACATAGTTTTTATCATTATGATTTAACGGGTGAATTTATTAACTGTATGAACCTTGGTACAAAAAGTATTACGACCTTGATCTTTAGCTTCATAAAGTGCTGCATCAGCAGCAGTAATTAAATTTTCTAGTCGGAGCTCTTGGGTAGGAATCACACTGGTAATACCGAAGCTGAGCGTAATGTAATGACTGGGAGAACTCTTATGTACTATTGCTAAAGCTTGAATACGAGCCTGCATTTGCTTAACGATTTGGACTGCTCCCTCAAGCTCGGTATCGGATAAAATCACTACAAATTCTTCACCTCCATAACGTGCTACTAAATCTCCAGCTCGATTAATACTGCGATTGAGAGCTGCCGCAACTTGCTGTAAACATAGATCCCCTGCTTGGTGTCCATAAGTATCGTTATAAGGCTTGAACAAATCGATATCACACAAAATCAGTGACAAAGGAGTTTGCTGCCTCGTCATGCGTCGCCACTCCTCGTCTAGCTGTTGGTCAAACTGACGGCGATTGGCAATCTGAGTCAAACCGTCAATTGACGCTAGGTATTTTAATTGTCGATTGGCGGCTTCTAGCTGCTTGTAAAGTAGGGTTTGTTGCTGTTGCAAATGGAATTGCTGAATCAAGCGTCGCACTCTCTGTCCCAGAACAGCCCAGTGAATCGGCTTAGTGATATAGTCAGCAGCTCCCGCTGCAAACGCTCGATCGACAGATTCTTTGTCTTCTAAGCTAGTAATCATCAAAATAGGTGGGCGATCACTCTCAGGAACTTCAGATAATTTTTGACAATAAGCAAAACCATCCATAGTAGGCATCACTGCATCGAGTAGGATCAGGTCGGGATGTACTTCCTCATAAGCTGCTAACCCTGTCAACCCATCACTAGCTTCGGCCACTCGATATTTTTCCTTCTGTAAATAAAGTCGAAGTTGCAAACGAATCAAGGCATCGTCATCCACGATGAGAATTAGAGAGGACGGTTCCGTAGATGGGTTAGTCGAAATGGCTGACTCTTCTAATGATTGATACATACGTCATGGTGTACCTCAAGCTTTGGAAACATTCTAGCCTAGCATATTTTGAGCTTGGGATGGAAAGTGAAAAATTGGTCAATATGTCATAAATTATACACCACCTAAGCTGCCGCAACAAAATCCTAGGCAGCATCGGGTTTGTTAAACCAACAGCCACAGCCTACTTAAAATTTCTCGCTTTTTTTCGGGAATATAAAGTCTGGTAACTTGTGCTAATTTTTGTAAATATGTAATTATTTTTGGGGCATTAAACAGTTTTTACAACGTCAAGCGAAATTTGACGAACGATCGCTTCTTATCCCGCGATCGTCCGTGGGATCATATGCTATATTTCTCAAGTTCATTCAGGCTTTTTCAGGTGCATCAAATCCCTCCCTCATCTTTGAGCGATCATCCGAGCTATTTTTGGGGAATACATCTGATGGTCACATTATCGCGTATAGCTTCGCCCTTAGTTGAGTGTTTGTTCGCAACAGGAAGCTCTGACTGCAACATGGCATAAGCTTTGTTAAGAAACATCTACAGCGTTCTGCGCGACCTGAGATAGTTTTTTTCTCTCCTGTTTCCCAATAATCCCCCCAGATAGTGTCTAAACTCGTTTCTTTGGGCTTGAGTGAGGAACAGATCGTCACAGGATTGGCACCATCTTTCAAAGCATGGGGGCATAGCTATGGAAACTGTTTCTTTCATCCGATTCACTCAGCCAAGAGACTAGCATAAAAACCCTACCTTATATATCTTAGCTCTATTTCTCGCTCAATTTTGGGCTAAAGCCCCACTATTAAAAACAGAAGCTGTACTATTATAATCACTGCGAAACAGTAAATTACGTTGATGGAGGTCACTTACTATGGAAGTAGCACTGTCTAAGGTGGGAAATATGAGCGAGGCAACTTCCAATGCTCTTCAAAGTGCTATCGATGGTATGTTTAAAAATTGGAGTGGTTCTAACCCTGTCGTATCCTGGTTGATGAGTCACCCGTGGTGGATATCTTTAGGAATGTTGGTGTTATTTATATGGATTATCAAGAAGTTATTACAGGCTTTAGGTGAGTTTTTGGAAAAAGGATTGTTATTTATTCTGCAAATTCCTTTAAAATTTATGCAAGGGGTTTTGGCTCTCGGCTTTAAATCAGTAAGTAATGTCGCTGGAGTGGCCGTAAACTCATTGGTTTCAAAGAATCCCGAAGACAAAAAAAATTCAGCTTTACAATTGAGGGGAGTTGAAGTAAACAGTTTGGAGTCTCAGGAACGACTTGCTAATATTTTGACAAGGTTGGAGGCAATTCGACAAGAGCAGAATCAGCTTTTACAAGAAGCGTCGGCTATTTT
>NZ_JAUBQR010000157.1:0-5701 GCF_036701385.1 Microcoleus sp. Pol12B4
CAATTTTCTGCCTTTAGGGAGCCTGTGCCAATCACAGGCTCCCTTTTCTTTCCCTTGTTAGTCTAAACTCCAGTAATAATATAATCGCAAAATTCTTGCAAACCTCTTTCTGGATCGACAGTAAACTGCTTACCTGAAACCAGAGAAACTCCCTTGTTTAACAATCGCCGAAATTCTGCTAATGTCGGGGTAATTAAAAATTCTGAGCGACCTTTTATGTGGAAATAAAAGTGGCTAGCGGTACATAATCGATCGGGATTGTTGTTAAAATTTATGAGAGAAGTTTTTAACCGCAGAGGGTGCAGAGGACAAGGAGAAAGAAAGATTTGATATCAATTTATCCGCGTTTGCCTGCGTTTCTCTGCAATTAAAAACTATGATTAATTTTGCCCCCAATCCTTCGCCCAATTCAAGTTTTGCATAACTTCTTTCAATGTCGCAGCTTCTGAATATAACCTCAACACTGGTTCAGTACCGCTAAACCGAATTAACAGCCAACTTCCGTCAGCCAAACGGAATTTATATCCGTCAACTTTGTTGCAATCTACAACTGCTTTGCCGGAGATTTCTATTAAAGGTTGATTTTGCAGACGTGACAGCAAACGCGACCTTTCTTCCATATTTGCTAGGTGCAAGTCGATTCTGTCATAAGCTGAAGTAAAGCTGGTTTCTTGTTGCAGTCGGCTGTAAATTTCGCTTAAATCTTCCCCGGATTTGACAACGGCTTCTAACAAGTACAGCGCTGATAGTAAAGCATCTCGTTCAGGGATGTGTGTACCGTAGCCAATTCCCCCCGATTCTTCGCCACCGACTAAGACTTGGGTGGTTAACATTCGATCGGCTATATACTTGTAACCGATCGGCGTTTCAAATAATGGCAAGTTGTACAGCTTGGCAATTTTGGGAATTATGTCTGAACCGCTGACTGTTTTGATGACTTCCCCGGTCAAGCCGCGCCGTTTTGCTAAATGTTCGATTAATATGGGAACTAGGATTTGTGAACTCAGAAAGTTGCCGCTAGAGTCAACTGCTGCAATTCGATCGCTATCTCCGTCAAATACAAATCCGATTGACAAACCAGAACTTTTTCGCTGGTGAGTACGCATCACCCGAAATAACTGCGACAGGTAGCGCGGCAAAGGTTCCGGTGCACCGCCGCCAAACAGCGGATCTCGATCGCTGTTGACTTCATGTACTGTTTCTTCTAAAATTTGAGCTAATCCTCCGGCGGCGGCACCGTGCATTACATCTACAAATACTGTAATTTTGCCGCTGGCGATCGCTTCTTTAATCGACTCAATATCTACCATTTCCCGCAACGTTTTGCAGTAAGCTGGCCAAGGATTGAAATTCTCCAATTTGCCGGGAGTTGCTGAAAGTGCCGCCGGATTTTGGAGCTTTTCTTCTATCTGTTGAGTAACTTCCGGCGAAACTGAACCGCCAAATCCGCCCTTGACTTTTAACCCTAAATATGCACCCGGATTGTGGCTGGCTGTCAGGACGATCGCACCCAAAGCATTTAATTGTTTGGCAGCTAAACTGAAAGCTGGCGTGGGGGCGTAGGATTCGCTAAGCAGCACGTCAAATCCTGCGTTTTGGATAGCCACAGCCGCTGTTTTGGCAAATTCTTCAGCCAGAAATCGGCGGTCGTGACCAACAATTACGGTACCGCTGCTGCCATCGCCGCCGCCGGTTTGTGCGAGAACTTGTGCCGCTAAGGGAGCGACTAACGCTACGCGATCGAATGTAAAATCGTCAGCAATGATGCCGCGCCAGCCATCTGTACCGAATTTAATGGGATTCATTTAGTCACAAGTCATGATTCACCCGTCTATTTTATGGGTTTATTAGTCGATCGTCATCTGATTTTAGATTTTAGATTTTAGATTTTGGAATTGCGACTGCGGATGAATCAGGGGGCTAGTGACCAAATTACTTGATTGCTAGCCACCAGCCAAAAAGTGATTGGCTGATGACTAATGACTAATGATTAAAAGAATGCCGGTTGGTGGCGGATCAAATTCAGGAATTCTTCGCGAGTTTTCTGTTCCTCTTGGAACACGCCCAACATTGCACTCGTAACCGTCCAAGCACCAGGTTTTTGCACACCCCGCATCGTCATGCACATATGGCTGGCTTCCATGACTACAGCTACTCCCTGCGGTTCCAATATTGTCTGAACTGCTTCAGCAATTTGGCGCGTCAAACGTTCTTGCACCTGCAATCGGCGGCTGTACATCTCAGCAATTCGGGCTAATTTGCTCAATCCCACTACTTTTTGGTTGGGAATGTAAGCGACGTGAACTCTACCCATAAACGGCAGCATATGGTGTTCGCACATACTGAATACGCTTATGTCTCGTACCAGTACCATTTCGTTGTGGCCTTCGTCAAAGATAGCGCCGTTGAGGAGTTCTTCTAGGGATTGACTGTAACCACTGGTGAGAAACCGCATTGCTTCTGCTACCCGTTTTGGGGTTTTGAGCAATCCTTCGCGTTCGGGGTCTTCTCCTACTCCCAGCAGCATTGTGCGAACTGCCTCCATCATTTCTTCTTGGCCTACTTCTGAGGGTTTAGGCACGCTGGATTCTTGACCGTGGGAGGAATTGCGATCGGGTCTAGTTGGGATGCGCGGGGAGTTATTATCTGCGGTTTGTAACAGTTTCATGCTGTCAGTCGAGAGTGAGTTCGAGCCATTGGAATCGGTGGAAGATGCAATTGTCATAACAAGTTGGTGTGAGGGTGAATCGATTTTGGATTGGGGGATATAGCTAGAGATTCAAAGATTGTTGAATTCGAGAAAAATCCAGCAGTCTAAAATCTCAAGTTCACAAAACTCCTGCGTTGGACATGAGCGTGATTTCTTCAATTACTGCACTCGCTGGCAACTGAACTGCGTGCAGAATTGATTGGGCGACGATTTCTGGGGTTAACATGGCGGTGCGATCGAAGTTGGCGTCCACGGTATCTGTGTCCCACATGGGAGTATTGACAGAACCCGGACAGATTGCTGTTACGCGAATTCCGTGAGCCCGTTCTTCGGCGGCTAAGGTTTTAGACAAAGCCATGAGACCGAATTTACTGACGCAGTAGGCTCCCCAGTTGGGGAAGGTTTGGTTGCCGGCGATCGAGGAAACGTTGATGATGATTCCCGATCCGCGATCGCGCATCGAGGGCAAAACTCCTAAAATGCACTGCCAAACGCTAGTCAGATTGAGGTCTAGAACGCTCTGCCAGTCTGCTAGCGGCGTTTCCGTTAAGGAACCGGTGTAGCCCATGCCAGCGCTGTTGACCAGGATATCTACGGCACCCAATTGAGATGCGATCGCGCTGATGCTGCTTTGCACTTGCTCAATTTTTGCCAAGTCTAAGGGATAAGCTTCTGCTTTCACTCCGAATTTTCGGGCTGCTGCGGCAACGGCTTCTAAGTTTTCCGACTCTCGGCTAACTAAGGCCAGATTTATGCCCTCGGCGGCGAACGCTAGAGCCGTCGCTTTGCCAATACCGCTGCTGGCTCCGGTAATCAGAGCCTGCTTTGTTGTGGGATGGTTCATTCAGTGTCCTAATACTTTCGCTCGGCAACTCCCTCAAGCGTTGCAGCCTTCTTCGGCAAATTAGAAAGCTGTCGGCTGCGGGTGATCACAGTTAATTATGAGATCAACATTAAGAACTGTTAAGCCGGTGTCGCCTGAGAAATTATAACACTGCTGACAGAGCCGCAGAATAAGGATCTGTGAGTTATGAGTTTAAAGTTAAGAATTTTTAACTCATAACTGATAACTCTGAATCGATCGGCTCAAGCAGAAATTTCAGTGAATACACCGATGTGGCGAAACTTTTGATACCGGAGTTCGCGTCGCTGCTGAGCCGTTAGCTGTGTTAGTTCTGCTAAGTTTTCTAACAAAGCTTGTTTGAGTATGGACGCAGCTTTGAGGGGATTCGAGTGAGCGCCGCCGATCGGCTCTGGTACTATTTGATCGAGAATGCCGAGGTTTTTCAAGTCCCAGGAAGTGATTTTCAGGGCTTCTGCGGCCAAGTTAGCTTTGCCAGAGTCTTTCCAGAGAATAGCCGCGCAAGCTTCGGGAGTGGCGACGGTGTAGACGGAATGTTCCAGCATCAACAGCCGCTCGCCGACACCGATACCCAAAGCGCCGCCGGAACCACCTTCGCCGATGACGGTGCAAATAATGGGAACGTCGAGGCGAAACATTTCTCGGAGGTTACAGGCGATCGCCTCTCCCTGTCCGAGCTGTTCTGCTTCTAAGCCCGCCCAAGCCCCCGGAGTGTCGATAAAGGTGAAAATTGGCATTCCGAAGCGATCGGCGTGTTCCATCAACCGCAGGGCTTTGCGGTAGCCGCCGGGAGCAGCCATACCGAAGTTGCGGGCGATATTGTCTTTAGTGTCGCGCCCTTTTTGATGGCCGATAATGACTGTGGGACGCCCATCTATGCGGGCAATTCCACCGACGAGGGCCGGGTCGTCTCCGCCCCGCCGATCGCCGTGAAGCTCGATCCACTCGTCGCTAATTGCCTGAATGTAATCGAGCGTGCTGGGGCGACGCGGGTGACGGGCAAGTTGCAGCCGCTGCATGGGGGACAAGCTGCTGAAGATTTCTTGTCGCAGTTGGGCCGAGCGAGCTTCGAGTTTGCGAATTTCGTCGGTGACATCGACGCTGTTTTCTTCGGCGAGTTCGCGAATCTGGTGAATTCGGGTTTCGAGTTCGGCCAGAGGCTTTTCAAAATCTAAGAGTAAGGGTTTACGGTCTGGGTTTGGCACGCGGATAATTTCTATAAGGTTTTGTCAGGTTTTGTCGATCGACTATTTTCCGATCCTACCGTGTCAGGGGATGCTGAAAAAGAGGGGAAGTTTGGAAGTTTTAAATTTTGAATTATGCTTGGGTTACTAAGCTGGTTGAACATCAGAGGCTGGAGCCTCGTTTTTTGCTACACTATTTTTGCTTGCTTCTGATTTTTACGCCCCTATTTCCCAGCGCCCCTGGCCCCCCACCGCCACAAAAGACCTAACCCTGCTGAACTGTTCCCAAGTCCAAAAAGCGACACCAGCGCGATCGAAATCACTCCTTGGAAAGCTTTAACAGCCCTGTCTATATTATCTGTTGTCGCCAAAATTCAAATATCAGAAGAATTAAAGACAAATTCTTGCCACCAATTACATCTGCTTGTTGCGAACTACAAACTACTTTTCGTCGGCTCGTGCGATCGGAGATAATGTGAATAGTTAATAGTTAACTGTTAACGCTTAACTGTATAAAAAAAGTTACTGGTTATTATCAGAAAAACTTTCCTCAATAACCAATAACCACAACAAATCACATCAAAATGACATTAAAGGTCTGAAACCGTGCTTGACAGAAATATGACCGATTTGCTCCATCTTTTCCACTGTAATTTGATTCCGCCCCCAAGAAAAATTGGTATACATTTTTTCAAATTCCAGCAGCATTGATTCAGCAAAACAGGCAAACAACTGTCGGCCCGGTACATCCATATTGACAATCTTCATAATTTTCCACTCAATATCGAGGGAATGCTCTACAATGCCACCATTGAGTACGTAAATTTCTGGATGCTGAACCTGAGTTGCCAGATTTTTTGGATAGCCACCGTCAATCAATAAACAGGGTTGCTTCAATGTCTTAGGGTCAATTTCTACTCCCTTGGGCATACTGGCTACCCAGAC
>NZ_JAUBQR010000157.1:5801-8603 GCF_036701385.1 Microcoleus sp. Pol12B4
CCGTCAATCAATAAACAGGGTTGCTTCAATGTCTTAGGGTCAATTTCTACTCCCTTGGGCATACTGGCTACCCAGACTACAATATCGGCTTGGGGCAGGGCTTCTTCCAAGTCCATGATTTTGCCTCGCCCCAATTCTGATTGCAAATCTTGCAATCGTTCTTTGTCGCGGGCAATCAGCAACAATTCTGCTACATTGGTTTTAACATTGAGCCAGCGACACACCGCACTGCCAATATCCCCCGTAGCACCGCAAACGGCTACAGTGGCTTTTGAAAGTTCAATTCCCAATTTTGGGGCTGCTTCTTCTACTTGGCGGCAGAGAATGTAAGCCGTGTGAGTGTTACCAGTGGTGAAGCGTTCAAACTCCAACTTGAGATTGCGAATTTGCTTAATTTGCTGCAAGTTGAAAGTCTCAAAAATGATCGAAGAAAAGCCGCCTAAAGCAGTGATGTTAATCCCGTTTTTTTGAGCGTGTGCCATCGCATTAAGGATTTTGCGAGTGGCTGCTTTAATCCGGCGAGTGGCTAGCATTTCTGGCAAAAAACAGGACTCCACATAGCGGCCTTCTATTTTTTGTCCGGTGATGCTTGTTACCGTGATCTGATCAACTATTTGGGGCGGTGCGCTGCACCAAAAATCGAGACCTTGATCGGCATATTCTGGATAGCCCAGCTCGTTAGCTACTGATTGGGCGTGTTCTAAGCTGGTTAAGTGACCGATTAGACCAAACATTAAGTTGTCAAATGAAGGAAGATTGAAAATGGAAGATGGAAGATGGAAGATGAAAGATGGAAGATGGGAAGATTAAAAATTTATATTTTAAAATGAGTTATCCCCTTTTTAATTTTTAATTTTTAATTTTTTTCCCATTCCTTATTTCCCAATTAACTAGCCTGCGAGGCCTTGTGCTGACATCCGCATAATATCGCGGTTGTTAAAGCCTATGTTGCCTAGGGCTTCGCCGTAGGCAATCATAAAGTCTTCGATTAAAGCGTCTTTTTCCATTCCCAAAACGCGGGCATCGTCTGCGACAGAGTTTAGCAGTCTCCAGATGATGGGCAGGTTTTCCCGGTTGGCGGCTTCTAGTTCGGCTTTGGATTCCTCAAAGTGAGCTTGCAGCCAGACTTCCCCAAAGTTGAGGTGGCTATATTCTTCTTTGACGACGCCTTCGGTGATTTTGCGAGCAAAGTCATCGGCGACGGGGATGTAGATGTTGTAAGCTGCGATCGCAAAACACTCGATAATTAGCGATTGAATCAACAAGCAAGTTACAATCTGACCTTGGGCCGCGGCCGTCTGGAAGTTCTTGTGCAGTTCCGAAAAGAACTGCTTGGCAAATGCCATGTCGGGCGTGACTTTAAGATTCCGGCCACAAGCTTGGAAGCCTTTCATGTGGCGGTTCTCCATCTTGGACAAGCCAACTAACTCTGCTTTTTTGTCAGCCAACAGTTCGGCCAGTGTCAGGTAATTGTCGTGAGCTTCTTGTTCGCCTTCAATCACAATGGCGTTGATGCGGCTGTAAGCATCTTTGTAAGTTTCGGTTTGAAAGTCAATTGTTGGGCTGGCCTCAAGCTGGGGCATAGATATGTAGTCTCCTCATATAAGCTTGTGGGATGTTTGGAAACCCCTTTAAAATTGGGGGTCAGTGACAGTACACTTTACCTATTTTGAACGCACCCCATCTAAATCACAGATTATAGCTGAGGATTCTTTCGACAAAGAACTTTTCTTTGACGTTCCGGGAAAAACTGGCGTCCTCAGCGTGTTTGCCGGACTTTTGCCGTCGAACACTCCAGAAAGACTATCGCTAGAATGCTATCTATTTACTAATTACTTGAATTAGTCGTTAGTCGATCTTTTGCCCGGAAATAGATGATAGAAATACGGTCTATGTCTCCACCTTGAAGGGTTTTACAGTACCAACTCTATCTCTAACATTATATCCTAATCACAACTTCCTCCCTAGGTACTCCTTCTTTCCCTCTACGACATATTATGTTGTTGTATGGGAAGCCTCTGGGAGGCGATCGGGTGGGATAACGTCACAGGCTTATTATTTTAGGTTAATTCACAATTTTATGGGTAAATCCTTTGACAGATCTCAAGCGCTGGAACTACTGAGTTTTATTTTGTTGCTGGCGGGGGCTGGGCTGGTGCTGCTGCCACTGGCTACTGTATTTTTAGTTTCCATATCACCATCTGGTGTCGGTGTCAAGACCACAGGCCTAACTTTGGCGAACTATCAGGAGGCTTGGCGGCGGGGCAATTTTTTGTTGGCATTCCTTAATTCTACTGTAGTGGCGATCGCAGTAACTGCTTTTCAGGTTGTAACTTCTGCTTTGGCCGGTTACGCCTTGGCCAGGCTGAAGTTTCGCGGGCGACAGGCGATTGTGTTGGGGGTTTTGGCAACCCTGGTAATTCCGTTTCAGCTTTTGGTGATTCCGATTTTCTTGGTTTTGAAGTGGGGTCATCTGCTGAATACCTACGGGGCGCTGATTTTGCCGACGGCGGCTAACGGTTTTGGGATTTTTCTGCTGCGCCAGTATTTTATGACTGTTCCGGTGGAGTTGGAGGAGGCTGCAATGCTGGATGGGGCTAACCGCTGGCAGGTTTTGTGGCAGGTGATGTTACCTTTGGCCCGCCCTGCTTTGGTGACGCTGTTTTTGTTTACTTTTATCGGGGAGTGGAACGATTTGTTTAAGCCGCTGGTGTTTACGACGCGGCCGGAGTTGCGGACTGTGCAGTTGGTTCTGGCTGAGTTTCAGGAACAGTTTACTAGCAGTTGGCAGTTGTTGATGGC
>NZ_JAUBQR010000157.1:8703-15634 GCF_036701385.1 Microcoleus sp. Pol12B4
GTTCCCAAACAGCCTACTCGCAAAGATTCTTCTAAGGCCATTTCCATGTCTAAGTGAGACTGATTGAGAGCTTGCACTTGGGCGGCGGCGTCGAGATATTTTGATAAGTTCTTGGCGTCGGAAGTTAGCTGCTTGACAGTATCTACGTCGGGATTTTCTGCTACTTCTTTTTGAATTTCGCTTTGGTGAGATGGAGAGAGTTTCTCCATTTCTTTGACTAAAGGAGCGAGGTAGCGGGAAGGTAGAGAACCGGTAGATGCTTTTTCTTTGACTTCTTCTGGCAATAAATCTGAGTTCATTGCCATCCATTCGTCGGAGAGTTGTTTGACTTCGCGGCGGGTGATGCGATCGCCACTTGCTGCGGCATCTGTTACCATTTGCTGCACTTCGGGAGATGCTTTAGCCGTTTCTACAAAGGCTCGTTTGCTGAAGTTTCTAATGGAATTGGGGTCTAAATCTCCTTGCTGGATCAGAGTGTCGGCACTATTAGCTAATTCTATCAAAGAATAGGCTTGACTTTTGCCAATTTCTCTTTCTTTGAGCCAGTTCAAAAACCCTGTGCCCCGTCCTTCGCCACCTTTTTTTTCTCTGTCTCGGACTGTTCGGAGGATTCGTCCCCGCCAAATGTCGGTTTGCAAGTCGAAGCGATCGCACACTTTCCAGGCATTGTCAACCTGATTTTCAAAATCAAACTCTGGTATTTGTTCGTCTTCGGGGTCTGGTAATTGGAAGTTGATGTCGGTAAAGCCGTTGAGGGCTTCTGCAAGTTCTGCGGGATTTAGGGGGACTTCAGCCATTAGGAAAAATTTGTGTAGTGCAACAGCCGGTTTAATTGGTAACTTGCACGGGTTGACAGTTGAGACGCTATATGTAGCGGTAAGGTAGGCAAGATTTACCTACTAATAGAGTTTTTGTGCAAGTCATATCATTATTGCACGATGAGGTGCGATCGGCAGATAGCTACCTCCACAAAAAATATCCTCCGAGATTGGCCGCACAGCGTCGCAACAATCAAAAAGTCGGTAACACAGATAGTCGCCTATTTTGAAGAAAGAGCCAGTAACGGGATAGTTCAAGGAACTAATTACCAACTACAACGGCGATACTTTATCGCGTTCAATCTCCTCGTGGTGAGTTGTTTTCCCGTTCAAAATTGTGCCATCCTCGGGCGGATTTTGCGGGCGATCGCGCTTCTTAAAGCGATCGCGAGCCGAGACAACCACCACATACAGAACCGGCACTATAAACAAACTCAAGACAGTAGAAACAACCATCCCTCCGGCGATCGCATTCCCTAGCGATCGGCGGCTCGCTGCACCCGCACCTTCTGGGTTAACCAGAGGAGCAATACCCAAAATGAAAGCCAGAGAAGTCATCAAAATCGGTCGTAAACGCTCTTGAGAAGCCTCAACTGCCGCCTTAGCAATTGGATATCCCCGCTCTCGTAACTGGTTCGCAAACTCCACGATTAAAATCGCATTTTTACTAGACAATCCAATCAACATCACCAAACCAATTTGGCAATAAACATCATTCGCCAAACCCCGCAACGACTGAGCTAAAAGAGCCCCTAAAATCGCCAGAGGCACCGATAGCAAAATAATGAAAGGATCGACATAATTTTCGTATTGAGCCGCCAACACCAAGAACACAAAAATCAGCCCCAAACCAAAAATAATCGGTGCTTGACCCCCCGATTCAATTTCTTCTAAAGAACTCCCCGACCATTCATAGCCAAAACCCGACGGCAAAACTTGAGCCGACACCTTTTCCATCGATTTTAGCGCCTGTCCAGAGCTCGCTCCCGGAGCCGGAGAGCCAGTAATTTCAATTGACCTATATAAATTGTAGTGGTTAACAGTTTGTGCCCCCACCACCGGAGTTATCTTCACCAAATTGCTCAAAGAAATCATTTCATTCTTTCCAGAACGCACATACAATTTTCCAATATCTTCAGGGTTATCACGAAACTGTTTATCCGCCTGAACATACACCCGGTAATTGCGCTGCTGGAGGTTAAAATCGTTCACATACTGAGCACCTAGAGCCGTTTGTAACGTACTGAAAACATCATTAATGGGAATATCTAGAGCCTTAGCTCGATTGCGGTCAACCTCCACAATTAACTGAGGCGTATTCGCTGCAAATGTACTAAATACCGCTTGCAATCCCGGTGTCTGATTTGCCTGCTTCAAAATCCCGCCCATAGTCTGGACTAAGCCATCTAAACCGCTGTTACCTTTGCGGTCTTGCAATTGAAATTGGAAACCCCCAAATTGACCTAAACCTTGAATAGCCGGCGGATTCACTGGGAAAATTCTCGCTTCGGGAATCGAGAAAAACTTACCCCGCAACTTACCAATAATCGCTTGTACAGTTTGATCTTCTCCGTGACGTTCTTCCCAGGCTTTAAGTGTAGTAAATATAATGCCTTGATTAGAAGTGCTACCGCTAAAACCAAATCCACCCACTGAAAAAGTCCCGACAACTTCAGGAAGTTTGAGGATTTCTTGTTCCACTTGATCCATTACTTTCTGAGTGTATTGCAGCGAAACACCTTGGGGCCCTTGAATAATTGTCATGAAATAGCCCTGGTCTTCTTCCGGGATAAATGCTGTGGGCACTGATAAATAAAGCCAAGCTGTTACTCCCAGAGAAGCGATGAACACGAGGGTGACAATAGTCTTAATTCCTGTGAGAAATATTAAGGATTTCCGATATTGCCGCTGTACCCAATCGAGAACTCCATTAAACCTGTCAAAAACCCAACCCAGCTGTCCCCCAAACTTCGGTCCTCGACGCAGCAATATAGCTGAAAGTGAGGGCGTGAGAGTAATAGCAATAAAAGTAGAAAGCAATACTGAAAAAGCAATTGTCAGCGCAAATTGTTTATAAAGCGCTCCCGTAGTTCCGGGGAAAAATGCCACGGGCACGAACACTGCCATCAACACTAAAGAAGTGGCAATCACAGCGCTAAAAAGCTCCCGCATTGACTCAAAAGCCGCTTCGCGGGCATTCATACCTTGGCGGATCAGGCGGTCAATATTTTCTACTACAATGATAGCGTCATCAACCACTAATCCCGTCGCTAATGTCAGACCAAACAGAGATAAACTGTTAATCGTAAATCCAAAAACTTTGATAAAGGCAAACGTCCCAATCAAAGAAATTGGAATTGTGATGATAGGAATAATAGTTGTGCGCCAGTCTTGCAAGAAAACAAAAATCACTATCACCACTAGCAAGACTGCTTCAAATAATGTCTTGACTACTTCTGCCATCGACTCTTCTACAAACAAAGTCGTGTCAAGTGCTACTCTATGTATCAACCCCGGAGGGAAAGCAACCGCTAGTTTTTCCATTTCTGTTTTGACAGCATGGGCAACATTCAAAGCATTACTTCCAGGCAGTTGGTAAATCCCTAAACCTACTGCATCGTTGCCTCGAAATCGCAGAAATGAGCTGTAATTCTCTGCCCCTAGTTCTGCTCTCCCCACATCTTTTAATTTAACTAACGTTCCATTTGTTTCTGTTTTGAGGACGATTTCTTCAAATTCTGCTGGTTCTTTGAGGCGACTTTCAGCACGCAAGTCAATTTGATACATTTGTCCCTGAGGAGCAGGTTCTTGACCAACTCTCCCAGCGCCAACTTGCAAGTTTTGTTCGTTGAGAGCCCTCGTTACATCTTGCATTGTGAGACGGCGAGCTGCTAATTTATTGGGGTCTATCCATAAACGCATTGCATAGCGTCTTTCCCCAAAAATTCGCACGTCGCCAACACCTTTTACCCGCTTTAAAGCATCTGCTAAATATAGGTCAGCGTAGTTGCTTAAAAATATGGTGTCGTATTCTTTATTTTCGGTAAATAAACCGATCGCTAATAGGAGACTTGTAGATTGTTTTGTAACTCTAACTCCTGTGCGTTGTACGGCATCTGGTAGTTGTGGCTGAGCAACTGCAACTCGATTTTGAACATCGACGCCGGCAATGTCTTTGTTGCGCGAGGAATCAAAGGTAGCTGTAATGGTGCTAGTGCCATCGTTACTACTACTGGAAGTTAGATATTTTAGTCCTTCAACCCCGTTGATTTGCCTTTCTAGGATGTTGGTAACGGCATTTTCGACAATTTCAGCACTCGCCCCGCTATAGTTAGCTGTGACGTTGATTTGGGTAGGGCTAATGTCGGGGAAGCGCTCGATAGGTATGCTGGGGATGCTGATTGCGCCTACCAAGATAATAATTAAGGCGCAGACGCTAGCAAAGACTGGTCGTTTAATAAAGAAATCTGCAAACATTATTTGGGTAATGGGTAGTTGTTAGTTGATAATTCGTAATTTCTAATTCCTAATTAGATTTACGTCAAAAATTAAAATTTCCCCTTTTTTAATAGCTGAGAATCAAGTAGTTTCACATAAAGTACCTAGTTTCGCTTGTGCGCTCTTAAGAGGTGAATCAAGAGCGCACAAGCGAAACAACATACCTTATTTTTTGCTTCCTACTGGTAATTTTTCTCCTGCTCCTTTTCCTTCCTCTTGAGCCATAATCGGAACACCGTCTGTCAGGTTAAGGATGCCTGCGGTAACAATTTTTTCGCCGGCTTGTAAACCTTCGATAACTTGATAATTATTTCCCTCAATCGCTCCCAATTTCACGGCTTTTTGGTGCGCTACTAAAGGTAGCATTCCAGGTTTTTGCTGTTCCGGCTTTTGAGCTGTGAAGACAAAAGTTTCTCCACCTAAGCGAGTGACTGCTGTTACTGGAACTAAAATTCCGGGGTTCTGTTTCCAGATGACTTTAGCTTTTACAAACTGGAGATTAAGCAGTTCGCCGCTGGGGTTGGGAAAGGTGGCTTTAGCTAAAATTGTTTGGGAATTGGCGCTGACGTTTGGGGAGATAAAACTGATTTGACCTTGGGCGATCGCCTTACCTTGAGCGTCGAGCATTTGTACTGGCAGCCCTAAGCGTAATTGAGGCATCCGTTCCAAAGGAATTGATAACCGCAAGTCTAGCAATTGGTTCTCAGTCAAAGTGGCGATCGGATTACCTTTTTGTAAGTAATCACCTACTTTCACTGGTATGTCGCCGATGACTCCCGCGAAGGGGGCGATGACGGCAGTTTCTTGCAGTTGTACTTCAAAGCCGCGCACTTGAGCGGCGGCCTCGGCCACTTGTGCTTCAGCTTGATCGACCTGTTCTTGGCGCGTACCGTTGGCTAACTGCGCTAATCTGCTCTTGGCTTGTGCGACTTCTGCTTCGGCTTTGGCTATTTCCTCTGGGCGCGAACCGTTTTGCAATTGCCGCAAAGCTTGCCGCTGCTGTTGCAAGGCTGCTGTCCGGCGCTCGATCTCGGCTTGTCTGTTCTTTTGTCGCTGCTCTAACCGCCTTTGAGCTTCTCGGAGGTTGGCTTTGGCTGTGCCTGCTTTTTGGGTGTATTCCTCGAGGGTGTTCGCGGATTCTGCGCCTTCTCTTGCCAAGGCCTGATATCTGGTAAGCTGCTGGGTGGCTAACTTTGCTTCGGCAGTGCTTGCTTCTATTTGCGCTCTGGCTTGGGCGATGTCTTCTAAGAGACTACCTGTTTGGGCATCGGCGAGGTCGGCTTCAGCTTGGCTAACGCGGGCTTGGGCTTGACCAATTTCTTCTGGCCGAGAGCCCGATCGCAGTTGGGCGAGGTTAGCTTGGGCTTGGGCCACTTGGGCTTGAGCTTGGGCGATTTCTTCGGGCCTTGCTCCTGCTTGCAATTCGGCTAAATGGGATTGAGCGCGGATCAGGTTGGCTTGGGATTGCCTCAAGTCAGCTTGGGCGCTGTCGCTTTTCATGCGAGCGATGGCTTGCCCTTTGTTTATGAAGTCCCCGGATTTGACAAAAATCTCCGTGACTAGCCCTTCTACTTCGGGTTTGATTTCTACCGAACGCTTGGCTTCTAAGCTGCTGACAAATTCCGAGGAATCTTGGACTGAGCTGGTTTGTACGGCTGCGAGCTTGACTGGTATGCCTGGGGGTTGGGCTGCTGCTGCCGGTTGCTGTGCGCGATTATGACCCGATTGCCACGAGTACCAGCCGAAACCTGCTGCGCCTGTGGCGATCGCGATCGTGGCAATTAGGGGCCAGCGCGATCGTGGTTTAGCCACAGGTTCGGGGCGATCTGCAACGGCCGCAGAATCCTGCAGTTGCTCGCTGTCTGCATCGGTTGGGTGCAGTTCCGGTGTGGGAGATTTTTGCTCTTGGGCTTCAACGACGGATTCTGGGGATTTAGAATAACTCATGGGCAGCACCACTTAGATTTTTTTTTAACATCTGACTTACTGAGACTTTGGCGGAATTAAAGATTCCTCCGGTGCCCCCTCAAACAGCAGGGGGAATAAGCACAAGCGATTTTAAACAGGATGGAATTTGGAAATTCCCTTTTTGATGGGGTTGGGGTATGTGAAGCGCTTTAGTCTGCCGATCGCAGTTAGCCAAGCTAGGGAGGGATTATTTTTAGGAAAGTTGTTTTTTATCTCTCAAAAGTTACGCTATCGAGGGCAGATTACACATCCTTCTTATGACTCACCTGAATGGGTGAGTTGGAAGGATTTTCCCTTGGAGTCGGCGGCAGATTCAGGGGAGGTTGGGGAGTCACGCATTCCGGCGATCGCGCTTTTTTCCTTGGCTAGCTGCTCGGTTAACCACTCTATCTCTGACGCCAGCACTGACTTGCAGCGATCGCGAGAGGCGAATTGATAGTCGTCGGTTAGTGGATATTCGCTCTTGAGGCTTTCGATGTAGTCTTGCCGGGTGTAACAGGCTCGCAAGCGGTGTTCCAATAGCTTCAGCCGTTCTGCGGGTTCTAAGTCGCCAAAAAAGAAAAACTTGATTTGGAACCGGGAACCACTGTTAACCCAGCTTTCTTGAGGGTGTTCGAGCATTTTTTGCCGCCAGAGTTCGCGCCCTT
>NZ_JAUBQR010000158.1:0-15600 GCF_036701385.1 Microcoleus sp. Pol12B4
TCGTTCAGATGTTTTGCAGATACCTAATTCTATCAAATTTAAGTGCGAACGGCTAAAACCCCAATTTTACTAAAAGGGCGATCGGGCTTCTTTTTCTATCTTTGGGCGGGAATAGTTAGTTTTGACATACTCTTTTAGTACCGGTGCAAGGCTGAAAAATGTGCGATCGCCCTCCGGGATTTTTTCAACAAATGAACGCCGTCCCAAGGATTGCATAACTTTCAAAAATTGTGACCGAGATAATTGCACATTCTCTGGCATTTTTGAGATGGAAACTGGTGCGGTTTCACTTGCTAGCCATGACATTACCTGTTTTTCTGACTCGGATAAGCGATTAAATGGCGGATGCAGTAAATATTCTAAATCACCTAAAAATAGTGTATCATCAGACAAAAAATCAGATAAGCTGCCGTTAAACAAATCTTGAATCACTGTAGCAACTATTTTTAACCACAAGGGATTCCCTCTGTATTGTTCAATTAGTTCTGACCATTTTTCATGTTCAGCTAAACCTTTTTCTCTAAGGATTTCCCCCGCTTCAGCACCTAAACCATTCAGTTGTAATGAGCGAATTGGCTGGTTTTTGCCTTCTAATGCGGCGATTTCTCTGGGCTTTTCCGAACCGAGCAACACTAAACAACTATTGTGAGATAATTCTCCTACCTGTCTGAATAGTGTGCCGTAATCTTCATATCCAAGTTGGTAATTGCCAGCGAGTTGTCCGCTGCTATTTACCATTTGTACGTCATCGAGTATCAGCAGACAGCGGTATTTTTGCAAGTAGTCCAGTAGGGACAATCCCCCTGCGATCGCCCCTTCCTCTGGGGCGGGCACGCCGTCGGCATTTGGGGCGGGCACGGGGGCACCGCCCCTACGGAAAGATTGAATGATACTGGTTTGAAGTATTCGCAGTGGTGGAGATGTGGCGAGACTTCGCCAGATGATGAAATCAAATTCATGTTTGATTTGTTCGACAAGTTGGGCGGCGAGTGCTGTTTTCCCAATGCCGACTATGCCGTGTATGGCGAGTAGGCGGGTGTTTTCGTGTAAAATCCACTGTTTGAGGGTGGTGAGAGAGGTGGTGCGATCGTAGAAAGTGAAGATTTTGGGTGCGTCGCTTAAGTCTATATGGGGTTGTTTGGGGGTTTGTTGGGTGTCTTGGAGAGAAGTAGGCGATCGATTATTCATAACTTCTGAGTCATGTATATTACTATTGCAAAAATTAACATTACTAACATTTATAAATTCTTTGGTAAAGTGGGATGAATTAATAGATAAATAAGACTTTTGTAAAATACGTCGAAAATTAGATTTATTAACTTCTATATCTAAAGCATTGGAAATAATTTGCCATAATTCCGAGGCGACATTTCTGACATGGCCTTCTGTACAATGTTCTTCTTCGGCAATCTCGCTATATTTCTGACCCTCCCAGGTTCCTTTCAAAATTGTCTCTTGCAGACGATCTATATGTTTACCAGTCTCGGAAAAAAATAGACTATCTGTAAACTGCAATACATCTTTTACGTCCATTGCTCTGATTTGTCAATAATTTATATCATATTATCACAAATATCTGACATTGGATGACATTAGCAACATTAGATGACATTGACTCAGATTTTGCATGACTAAATTAGTTACTTATTCTGACATATTGTAATTGGCATTTATAAAATTTTAGTTGAATAATTTTAATAGAAGGTGTTCAAAGGTTAGTTGTTTAAATAGGAGAACATAATTGATGGTAAAACCAGCACAATTTAGCAAAATAGCGATGGCTGCCTTAGTTGGTAGTGTAGTTCTGTTTTCTCACACTCAACCAGCCGATGCTGCTTGGTTTAGAAAAGACACTGATCTGGGTCGCCTTTCGACAGGAGACAATTGTAATTATTGGAAAGCGCAAGGAAAACAATGTTTGCCCTCACCTCCTAATGATAGGAACAAGCTCTGTCAATGGAAACATCGTGGTGTCAGCAATGTATGGGGCCAATCTGTTTGGTTTAGCTTTGACACCAAATGTTACAGTTGGCGATGGTTTTGGCAGTAATTTTACAGTTATCTTGTCGCGGTTCACATTCTTATGGTTGTTAGTCGATCGGGATAAACACCAATATCTATAAGGCAGAAAAAGTTCCTACTACGAACATGGGCTTCCAGTAGGAACTCTTTGTGCCTAGTTAATTTTACTGTTGAATTAAGGTAAAATGGAATATATATTAAGAATTTTTTCTCGGCTTGATCGCAAGCAAAACTCAGGTTTCACTCTCGTAGAGTTGTTAGTAGTTATCATCATTATAGGTATTCTCGCTACTATATCTCTGGGGGCCATGTTGAAATTTATAAATAAAGCTAAACAAGTAGAGGGAATTACTTACGTTAATACTTGTCAGAAAAAACAACTAGCTTACTATGCTGAAAATACTCAGTTTACCGACTCCCTAGAACTACTGGGATTGCCAAAGGAAACCAACAATTACATTTTCAAAGTAGATATATTTCCTCCCACCACGCCTGAAGACGGTAATCAAACATTGGCTTGTTGTATGGCTGGGCAAAAGGGAGGTAGTAAAGAAACGGTGTTTATGTGTGCATCATCTGGTGGCTAAAGTGCTTGTCATATAAAAGCGATCGCCCTTCTATTATTATTATTGAGGTGCGATCGCTCTTTTTTTGAGTATCACTAATTCTGTTTCTCCAACACCATAGGGAATTTTTACCGCTTTGACAACCATTCATAAGACAAACTATAGTGAGTAGGAGAAAATCGGAGTGGGAGATTTGGTATAACGAAAGAATCCCGATCGCCCTCCAATCATTTACAAAAAATATGAGCATTAACAATAAACTTAAGAACATACTAACTGAGTTACGATCGCACTTCGAGCAACTCTACGGCGATCGCCTCACCAAAATGGTACTCTACGGTTCCCAAGCCAGAGGCGATGCACGCCCCGACTCTGACATTGATATTTTAGTCGTCCTCAAAGGGCAAGTAAACCCAGGCGAAGAAATTAAAAGAACCAGCCACATTCGAGCCGATTTGTCGCTCCAAAATGATGAAGTCATTAGCTGTCTGTTTATGGACGAACAGCGATTTACGCACTACAACGGGCCTTTATTGCGGAATATTCGTAAAGAGGGAATAGCTTTATGAAACCAGAACAATTAGACTTGCTCCTGAAAGCTCGTCAAAGTCTATCGGCGGCAAAGCTATTACTAAATAATGGTTTCCCAGACTATGCAGCATCTCGCGCTTATTATGCCATGTTTTACATTGCTGAGGCATTTTTAGATGGCGAAGGAATGTCATTTTCCAGTCATGCCGCAGTAATTGGAGCTTTTGGCCGAGAATTTGCCCGTACAGGAAGACTTCCTGCTGAGTTTCACAGATTTTTAATCGATGCTCAAGACTTGCGAAATAGTGGGGATTACGGGGGACTTGATACTGTCACTGTCGAGCAAGCTGCGGAGCAAATTAACTGCGGCGAGCAATTTCTAGAATTAGCCCAAAATGCGATCGGCACTCTACCACCGCCCTAAAACAGTATACCGAAATCCCCGACTTATTCAACAAGTCGGGGATATAAAACAAGAAAACAGCCCCTACAAATTAATGACTACCTGCTCCAGCCGCCCGTTTGAAAGCCTCATCCAACACTTCCGAAAGCGTCGGGTGAGTGTGCACTCGGAATGCTAAATTGTTAACAGAATCGCGCTGGGCGATCGCATTTGCCGCTTCCTGAATCAAATCCGAAGCGTGCAAACCGAAAATGTGAACTCCCAACAACTCCCCAGTATCTTTCCGGTAAATCACCTTAGCCGTACCGTCGGTTTCCCCTTCAGCAATAGCTTTAGAATTTCCCTTAAAATAAGTCTTGACAGAACCGACCTCAAACCCTTCTGCTTTCCCTAACTCTTTAGCCGCAGGTTCCGTCATCCCCACATAGCTAATTTCCGGGTGAGTAAACGCCGCCGCCGGGATACTCAAATAGTCAACTTCGCGGGCACGGCCACAAATATTTTCCACCGCAGCAATTCCCTGAGCAGACGCAGAATGCGCTAACATCATCTTGCCATTAACATCGCCGATCGCCCACAAATTTTGCACCGGTTCTCCCGCCGCCAAAACCTGCATCTTATCGTTAACTGGGATATAACCCCGCATCGTTTCCACGCCAACAGTTTCTAACCCCAAATTCTTACTCACAGGAACTCTGCCAGTTGCTACCAAACAAGCATCTACTTCCAAAACTTCGACAATTTCTTTAGTCTTGAAATCAGCTAATTCAATAATCACCGGCGAACCAGGAGTAATCTTCTTCGCCAAAACACCTACTTTTGTTTCAATATCGCGGGGTGCAATTAACACTCGTTCTGCTAACTTAGCAATATCCGGGTCAAAAGTCGGCATCAATTGGTCTAGAGCTTCAATCATCGTAATTTCGCAGCCTAGGGCTGTGTAAATATCCGAAAACTCCAAACCGATATAACCGCTGCCAATAATTGCGATCCACTTCGGCAGCGATTCCAACCTGACAGCATCATCGCTGGTAAATACAGTTTTGCCGTCAATTTCTATCCCAGGGGGGACAAAGGGAACCGAACCGGGAGCGAGAATAATATCCTTGGCGGTAATAGTTTTCTCGCCTTTATCGGTTTCGACGGTAATTTTTTGAGCACTGGTAATTTTGCCCCAACCTTGGATGACATCGACGTTCAAACGTTTGAGGCTGTTGGTCAAGTCGCCGCGAAGTTTGCTAACAATAGTATTAGCGTGATTGGCGATCGCCCCGCGATCGAAATCCACACTGCCCAATTGAATACCCAAAGTCTTCAGGTGGTGGGCATTCCGCAAATCTCGCACTCGCCCCGAAGCCGCCAACAGCGCCTTCGAGGGAATGCAGCCGCGGTTGACGCAAGTCCCGCCCATGTCTCCCGCTTCGATAATTGCCACTTTCAGCCCGCAGCTAACCGCGTGTATGGCGGCCCCGTGTCCACCCACGCCAGCGCCGATAATTGCTAAATCGTAATCAAATCCCTGAGTCACCTTAAAATCTCCTAATGCCTTTGAAATCTTAGGACTCAAGCAAAAAACACCGTCTCTCCGTCCTTTCGAGGTGGCGCGTTGCCATCGCAACCCTTGAACAGCGGTAATAGTTGCATAAGTCCTGTCTCCTTATTCTCGACTAGACTAGGGTTAATTAGACAACGAAAGAGCCGTAACTGAGATTTTTTCAGGGTCAAGGATTTTGAGCTGGGTCTGCACCAAGTCTCAAATCACTCAGTAGGCCGGTGTAGAGTTAAATATAGTTTGAAGGCTGATAATGCCCGCAGCAGGTTTTATAGGGGGCAGCAAGTTCAGCCACAGGCATTCCTATCGCCCGGTTAAATTCTGTCCTCCTGCTTGTTTTAGTCGGTTTTCATGTCTAATCTCTGCACGCGCCGGGGCGGACAGACTTTGTTGGCAAATTTTAGACCCTATGGAGTGGCTTATGACGGATGACGACGACCAGAAAGATTTACGCCGGGCCTCGGCTCAATCATTTTTTGAGTCCCTGGATGAATTGTTCGATTCTATAGAATCGAACAGCAGTCAAGCTGCACAACCTAAATCTCCACCGCCTCCGGCTAAGTCTTCGAGTCAGTCTTCGAGTTTGCCGAAGAAGACTAGACCTGCGAAAATTAATTTGTCGGATTTTGAAGATGCGATCGCCGATTTGGAACAGTTTATCCAGAGCAAACACCAGAAACGCCCTGAATCCAATCAATAGTGCGATCGACTCATTTTCAAGTAATGACTGTTGACTGTTCACGGTTGACAAGCGAAAAATTTTAGACCGAAGTTCCAGCTCCCAGATTCATCTGTGGAGTCAATTTTTCAATCTCAAATCTCAAATCGACTAGCTGTTAACGGTGCTTTCGGCTTAAGCAGCTTAGGTTACACCTACAAAATATTCACATTTGGTTGAGGATGGCTTTACAAGAATCAAGCCAAATAAATTATCTCAATTTACTATTAATAGCCTTGTTTTTAGGCTTTGACGGCTGCGGTAATTGCCTCGATCGCACTTCGATCGCGCGATCGCCTATCGCACTCACAGGCAACTCTAATTCATCAAGATCATTGCGGAACTTGACCGGAATATCAGCACCGTTAATAATCGCTCCCAACAGCCGCGGCCCGGATTTATGCGACTCCTCATCCTCAGATTCCAGCAACTGATCTGCAGCCTCAGACAACATACTAGACAAAGTGTAACCAGGCCGCGCCACCAAAATCATACCGTCCGTGTACGGTTCCAGCGTCAGCGCGTCGTTGCACTCGCTCAATGCCGGAGAATCCACAACCACAAAATCAAAGCGGTTGCGAACATCCTCAAACAATCTCCGCATTTCGCTCGATTCGAGTACGGCGGAGGCCTGCCGCAAAAAGCCGGGACTCGGCACGACGTATAGGTTCTCTACCTCTGGAACCAAAAGAACGCACTCGCTGATATTGCCGTAATAGTGCAAAGGTTCCACCGCCGCCAGAGGATCAGAGGCGATTTTCAAAGATTCAACATTAGAAGCCGATCGCAAATCTGCTTCAATTAACAAAGTCCGCTTACCCGATCGAGCCGATGCAATTGCCAAATTGTAAGCACTAAAACTTTTCCCCTCCAAAGGCGCCGCCGAAGTCAGCAACACCACCTTCACCGGTTTGTTCCCGATCCGGCGCAAATTAGTACGCAACCGCTCGTAAAATTCCAAATAGGGAGAATTTACCTCCAAGGCGAGTGGCATTATTTCATCGCCGTAAGAATCAAACACCGTCACTTCAGGCAAAACTCCCAGTATCGGCACCTCTTTTTCCACCAAAGCCGCCCGCACTTCTTCCCAACTGTAAAACTTGCCGTTGAGCATCCCCAACAAAAATATCAATCCGCCGCCCAGCAGCAATCCCACAAATCCCCCCACCGCCAGCATCACGGGCAAACCTCTCTTGTTTGACTCAACGTCATCAGTTTTGGGAGGGTGGGCGATTGTCAAACTCCCCGTTGTCTCAGCTACCGCCGCCTCAGCATCTACCAAAGCCGACTGCATCTTGTCGTAGAGAGCTTTTTTGAACGCCACTTGCTGCGCTAACCGCGCTTGTTCTAACTGCTTGTTGGGGATTGTGGCGTGTTCCCGACGCAATTCTTGTTCAGTTTTCTCGATTCCTTGGAGTTGCTGTTGCAGCGTATCCCGCTGCGTTTGCAAAGCAATCAAAGTTTGAGCTAACTGCTGTCTGGCCGGATCTAAAGAAGAGTCTACCCTAATTCGAGCGGCACTTCTGAGCGGAGCAGCCACCCCGTTACCGCCGAGTACCTCAGATTGCCGCTGCTGCAACTGCTGCTCAAAAGCAAGTTTTTGTTTGAGCAATTCTACAATTTTCGGGTGTTCCTCTTGCAAGTCGCTGCGGAGAATTTTGAGCTGAGATTCGATCGAAAACAATTGCACTCGCAGTTGAGCAATAATTGGATCGGCAGAGAGTGCTTGGGCGACGTAAGCTTGCTCCACATTCAATCCCAAACGCTCCTGCAAACTGTTAATTTGAGCTTCAATTCCTCCCAACTGCACGCGGAGTTGCCGCTGCTGCTGTTGGCTGCTGGTAATCGCTAGCGGTAAAGCACCACTCTGAGCTGCTAAAATTGAAGTTCCTTCTCGTTTTTCGTAGGTTTCAAGTTTTGCTTCTATTTCTCTGAGTTCCTGAGTTACTTTCGGCAAACGCTCGTTAATTTGGGCGATCGTTACTCGCAGTCTAGAAGTATTAATAGTTTTGCTGCGAACCACCATTTCGTTCATCACCGTCTTTACTACATCTACTGCCTTTTGGCGATCGGCATTTTTGTACAATACTTGAATCAAAGCGCTGGGGTCATTATTCTTACTCGGCATCTTTACCTGCACCTCTTTTACCAGCTTTTTAGCCAAATCCGGTATTTTTCCCGCTTCTTCTTTGTTTAATTTTCCTTCTGGTTTGATGAGTTTTTCTGCCGCAGGTTTAACCACCCATGTATCCAGCAGCATATCTTTAGTTATTTCTTGTCCTTCCTGTTGAATTTTAGTAGTAGTAGATGAAAAAATCACGTTCGGTCTGTTGTATGCCAGCGTACCTATTGCAACGTAAACTGGCGCCGCCTTTGGCTGCAGAGCCACTACTCCCGACACGCCCACAGTCACCGCGAAAGTAGCCAGTCCCACCCACTTGTATTGGTCGAAAGCAATTAAATAACGTTTGACAACGGATAAAGTCATGACGATTTTAGATTTTAGATTTTAGATTGCTAATTATTAACGATAACTAATGACTACTGACTAATTCTACCAATCCCCCAAAAACCTGCAACCGTAGGTTCGTGATCTAAACTCATATCCCATAAGTCATTGCCCATCGCCAATAGAAAATGGTATGACTACCTATCATTACGTGACGGGCCGAACAAATCTGTTACCCCATTTCTCAACTGCTCAAAGAACAGAATAAATCCCAAAGTATCCCGGAATGGTCGAGTAAAAGTATTGATTACATAACCAATGCGCTCTACCAAATTCCTACCAATGACAATCACATCATTATCTTCGAGCATCGGGTTCTGAGAAATATTGCCCTCCAAAGCAGCTTTAGCATCTATCGAACGGTTGATTGCTCTACCTTGCTTTTCGTCGAACCGAATCAGGGCTATTTTCCGCAAGTTAGCAAGATTCACAGGCAAGTTGTTGAGAGCATCCAAAAACCTGCTGCCATTTTCTACGTAGAACGAGGTCAAACCACCACTAGCGTAACTCAAAACTCGAACGTAGATCCTCGGCTTAATCAGAGTAGACCGCGAAACAAGAGCTTTGTCGTAGTCTAGGTTTTTGGTACTAGCGTCCAATTCCGGGATGACAATCACATCTCCTGATGCCAAAGGAAAATCGAACAAATCGTTAGCGTTTGCTAGGGGAGTGTAGAGGTCGATTGGTTCCTCCACCGACGAGCCGTCCATCAGCGTCCGCCGCACTCGTACCTCCCGCAAATCGGCTTTTCCCGTGACTCCTCCCGCAATCACCAAAGCAGCCGAAATTCGACCAGAACCCGCCGGAAGCGTGTAAAAACCCGGTTTGCTGACTTCTCCGGTGACAGTGATTTGGA
Source organism: Microcoleus sp. Pol12B4 (assembly GCF_036701385.1). NCBI lineage: Bacteria > Bacillati > Cyanobacteriota > Cyanophyceae > Oscillatoriales > Microcoleaceae > Microcoleus > Microcoleus sp. Pol12B4. Next base: position 9,158 of record NZ_JAUBQR010000158.1, read on the forward strand.
CGGGGACAGCGGCCGCAGCTAGGCTGTACCTGGATGCTAAATCTTGATCCGATTTGCGATCGGGCGTAACCTGTTTATACGGTACAACGATCGCATCTCCATCTTCCAAACGCAAATCCGGCGGAGCAATACCAGTTTGCAACGGTGTCAAAATATCAACAACTTGCTCCGCGACTGCACCTCCCGGCAGAGTCCGCCGCACCCGCACCGCCCGCAGTTCAGCCGTAGGATTAGTCCCAGCAGCCGCCGCCAGAGCCGCAGGAAGCTGGGGGGTTTGCAGCGGATAAAAACCCGGTCTAGCCACTTCTCCCGTCACCGTCACCACTACGGGGCGCTGAACCAGCAAAGCAGCGGAGACTTGAGGATTTTTGATAAATTGGCCAAAGCGCTCCCGGAGGCGCTGCTGTGATTCTTCGACGGTAAGACCGCGCACATTTACTGTTCCGATTAGCGGCAGTACAATTACCCCTTCAGGGCTGATTGCACCCGTAAAACCTAGCTCTGGGAAGCGCTGAACTTGAACAGAAATCTGGTCTCCCGGGCCCAAGCGGTAGGGCCGATTCCGAAAAGCTGGGTTAATATCCCGGTTGAAATTGGCAGGCGGCGGTGGCGGGACCCGCAATGGCGGTGGCCCCACGACTGGCTCGTCTCTTGGAACAACAGATTGAGCTAAAGCCGTTCCCGAAAAAATTTTGCTATTAAAACCCCAGAATACAGCAGCAAAAGATAGAGTCCAAGCAGTTGAATACAGGCCGGCCAAGGAAAAAGCGAGGCGATTTTTAATCGTGGACTTTCCCCGCCTTTTCAGAGAATTTAAAAAAGTATTATTTTGAATAATGGCCTGACTTGTAAGTTTCATCTAAATATAGCGACGAGAAAAAACAATAAGATATTTTAGGGGCGAGTTGAATCCTGATATTTACTAGGAATTAGTTGATTTTGGCAAAATCGACTCACGCCCTAGGCTGATTTATTTGGACCTACATCCTTACTCAAACCGAAAAGTTTCTGTAATTAATTTAGCCTGGAAACTTTCGGCAAGAGATTCCAGCAAGGGTTGAGCTATCTTAATGTCCCCCTGCGGTTGAATGGGAAGGATGATACTGACAGCAACCCAAGAGGCGCGGCGGTTCGAGAGTCTAGCAATGCTGTCTTCCCAAAACCAGCGGCTGGTTGCTGGAGAACCCCCGTTAGGCCAAGCGTACCATTGCACGACAGCAAAAGTTTGTTGGGGAGTCCAGCTTCGGAAAAACCGGGCTTCGACAGTAGGCGGTGGCTGGTCGGGTATTGGTACTAATTTAACTGTAAACCTCAAAGTACGATGAGAATCGGTTTGCCATCGGTGAAATCCATCGATATCTAGCCATTCCACTTGGGGCTGGTTTTTGGCGTAATTTTGAGGCAACAGCAATAAAATGGCAATTGTTTTATCCTTTTTAATTTCTTCAACTAACCATCTGTGAGTGCCAATTTGGACGTTATTTTGAACGGCTATAACCTGCCACCCAGGAATTTTTATCCCGTTTTGGCGCAAACTTCTTAATTGCTTAAGGTTGGCAAGGGTTGGCGGGTTTGTCCAAGGCCACCTTCCCGTCGCATAGCCGGGAATGGCTACTGCCCCAACCAATACCAGCAAGAACACCAGTACCATAATTTTAGATAATTGATACCGCTGCAGTAGCTTCTGTGCTGAAATCATCTGTTTCATTAATTGCCAGACTGACTTGGGAAATACTTTTCCATCCCGTTGAGGAGAAGTACCAATAACCCTAGTATACAAGCAGAATACAAATCTCCTCCCCATCCGGCGTGCAGCCAAGTAAACAGCGCCTCTCTTTGAGTTCCGTGAAAGTAAGTTAGTACAGTGTTGCGGAAAATGTTGGAAGTGATGCTAATGATGGATGTACTAACTAAAAACAAAAGGCTTTTTTTGCGAGAGTTCCAAACTCCCGTCCAATCCAACAGAATTAAGCTGACGTAAAGACTGGTAAACAGCATTTTTAAGCCTGCACAGTGTGGAGCAACTTCTACAATGCGCTCGTTTACGTACAGATAAATTTCTTCCACTCTCACGTTCATACCAATCTTAATTAATATCCACCCTGATGCTTCAGCAATGAATTTCTGTAAGGGCAAGGCATAGGGTTCTATGAGGTAAGGAATGTGGTTCGGCGAGGCCAGAAATACGAATAAAAGCGGCATCGCCTGCAATTGCAAGCCGGGAATTCCTTTTAAAGATAAGCAAATGCTGGCCAGCATTACGGGGAGGGATAAATTTACTAAATCGCTCAAGCGACTCAGATAAAAAAGCGTGGCTAGTACCAGCAAAAAGCCTCCCAAAGGATGCGGTGAGTTGGGCAAGCTGCGCCAGCACTTTCGGTTCATCCAAGCAATATAAGCTGCGTAGGGTAAACCAATTAGTCCGTGGCTGAAATATTCGTGTTCGAGGCTGATGCTTTTGTTGAGCCAGCCGTCGTACCAGTGTACTAGCAGTGGGGCGTACAGCAGCACTAGGAGTACCGTGATACCTTCCCCCAGTAAGTATCGCTTGAAAACAATGCGAATTTTGCGCTGGATGTGCATGGTGTGAGAAGTTTTAAGATTGCCGTGCTGGATTCGCAACGCTGTGCGGTTTTGAACTGTCAGTTAAAGATTTATTAATTCCCCACAAAAACGCTTTGAGAACCGCACCTTACTGCTTGAAACACCTCCAGCATAAATTTTATGAACAATTAGCAATTCAATGATAGTACGATCGCCCGAACAACTTGCTCGATCTGAGTATTGCTCAATCCCGGATACATTGGCAATGATAAAATTTGTTGGCACAGGGTTTCTGCGTGGGGGAAGTCGCCCCGATTGCCTAAGTTTTGGTAGGCGGGTTGCAGGTGACAAGGTACGGGATAGTGTATGCCTGTTTGAATGCCGTGGTGGGCGAGTTTTTCCTGAAGGGTGTTGCGGTCGATCGAGCTTTCCTCAGTAATTTGGATAACATAGAGGTGATAAATGTGACCGCTGCTGCTGTGGTTGGCGATGGGTACAATGCCTTTGTGTTTCAGGGGTCCTAGTAGAGTATCGTAGTGTTGAGCAGCGTCGGTGCGATCGCGATTCCATTTTTCTAAGTAAGGCAATTTAACATTGAGCACGGCAGCTTGCAAATTGTCGAGGCGGCTGTTGGTACCGATTTCTGTGTGCAAATATTTGCGCGGTGCTCCGTAATTGCGGAGAGTTCGCATCTTTTCTGCGAGCTCTGCATCGTTAGTAATTAACATCCCGCCGTCGCCAAAAGAACCAAGGTTTTTGCTGGGATAAAAGCTGAATGCTGCTGCTTTCCCAATGGAACCCGCGCGGTATCCTTCTCTTTCGGCTAAGTGCGCTTGGGCGGCATCTTCAAATATGATTAAATCGTGGCGGTTCGCAAAATCTAAAAGCTGCCCAGGCGATACCATTTGACCATAGAGGTGTACGGGAATAATTGCTTTAGTTTTCGAGGTAACTGCTGTTTCGGCTGCTGTGAGGTCAATCAGGGCGGTTTCCTGGTCGCAATCTACAAGAATAGGTATAGCTTTGGCTTGGAGGACGGCGATCGCGGTGGCGATAAAAGTGTTAGCGGGTATGATAATTTCGTCGCCCGGATTAATGCCGCAAGCTTGAAGCCCCAGAGCGATCGCATCAGTTCCGCAAGCCACTCCTACGCCGTATTTTACTCCAGAAGCTGCTGCAAATGCTGTTTCAAATTCCGCGAGGGCTTGGCCTAAAATAAAGTCTCCTTGCTCGATAATTTTTCCAATTGTTTCTGTTATTTGAGATTGGATTGGTTGGTGTTGCAGGGAGAGGTTGACAAATGGAACTTTTGGCGGGCGACTACTCATACATCAGAGGAATACGAATTATTTATATTAACATTTAAGTGCGGATATCTTTTAATTTTTTTTAACCGCAGAGGGCGCAGATGAAAAGAGGAAGAGAGGAGAAAGCCTCGCGCACTTTTTTGGAGCTGTCAATTAAATCAAACTTTTTCTGTAATATAGAATCAGATAATTTTCCAGCAAGCGAAATCATGGAATACAAAAAACTAGGCGACAGCGACTTATCAGTATCTGAAATCTGTTTGGGTACGATGACTTATGGCCAGCAGAACACCGTTGAGGAAGCGGCCGAACAGCTCGATTTTGCGATCGATAGAGGCATCAACTTTATCGATACGGCAGAAATGTATCCCGTCCCTGGAAAACCAGAAACTCAGGGAAAAACAGAGGAATATATCGGCGAATGGTTGACGAAACAGCAGCGGGATAAAGTCATTATAGCGACTAAAGTGGCGGGCAGAAGCACTCGATTAAAGTGGATTCGGGAAGGAAAAAATCAGATCGATCGCCCAAATGTCGAAAAAGCCCTGGATGACAGCCTGAAGCGCTTGCAAACTGACTACATCGACCTGTATCAGATCCACTGGCCAGACCGCTACGTGCCCTTATTTGGCGCGCCGGATTACGACATCGCCCAAGAGCACGAAACTGTACCAATTTTGGAACAGTTAGAGGTATTTGCTGACTTGATTAAAGCTGGGAAAATCCGCTATTTGGGTTTAAGTAACGAGACGCCTTGGGGAGTTTGCGAGTTTTGTACGTTGGCGGAAAAACACGGCTTGCCGAAAGTTGTTTCGATTCAGAATGCTTTCAGTTTGAGCAATCGGACATTTCACCTAAATTTAGCAGAAACTTGCCGTTTTAAGAATGTGGGATTGATGGCTTATAGTCCTTTGGGGTTTGGGCTGTTAACGGGTAAATACTTGAATGGAATTCCCGAAAATTCCCGGTTGGCTTTATTCGCTGGATTTGGTCAGCGTTACGATAAAACTAATCTGAATGATGCGGTGAAAGCGTATGTTGAGATTGCGGGGAAACATGGGATCAGTCCGGCGCAGATGGCTTTGGCGTATGTGCGATCGCGCTGGTTTGTAACTAGCACTATTATCGGTGCAACAAGTCTCGAACAGTTGGAGGAAAATATCGGTAGTTTGGAGGTGAATTTGGATAAGCATATCATAGCAGAAATCGATGCGGTGCAAGCTAAGTATCCGAATCCGACACCGTAAGTTTATTACTCCCTCTATCGGCGGTTGAAACCGCTACTACACAAACAAAGTCCGCCTTCGCGGACTAAGAAATAGAGGCAAAATTTACCGCGAATTTGGTATTAGTAGGTTGGGTTGAGGTCACGAAACGAAACCCAACTTATTAAGTTTTTATATTGTTTAGGATGAACAGCGATGAATAGCAGTCAAAAATTTAATTTTAAATTATCCGAGCGTTTCTTAGAAAACTACGCAGATCCTCCTGAAGATCCATTGGGAGAGCTTTCTCATTTTGAAATGGGATGGCGATGTTTCTGTTTTGAATACAACCATAAAGTTTTCATAGAAATAGGTGAGGCTCAAAAAGAGGTATTTTTAGATCCAGATATCTGTATGATGATTGACAATTACTTTCCCAAGGAAATTGCGAAGCTATCGCAAGGTAAACCAATAGAAATAGACTTTGGTGAGAGTTGGTTCACTATTATGTTGGTACCGATCGACAATAAGATTAACTGCACTTGGATCAAGTTTGGGACTTCGTGCTGGGAAAAGCAGTTTGAGTTCGATCGCACTCAAGTATTAGATGTACTCAGAGGTTTTCTTGAGGAAGTGATGCAGCTAGCTGTAGATAAGGGTTACATCACGTTGGAAGAGAAGGAGGAATTTATTCGTCCGGCTTTTGCTAGCAGTACGGATGCTGTGGTATTAGGAAAGTAGTTGGTTTGGGTGGTGTTTTGGCGATCGGTCTGCAAATTCATCCATAAAATAGGAGAATAGTAAAAGGCGATCGCCCTGTTGCTGAGGTGTTACGAGTTGTTACAGCTTCATCCAGTCATGCAGTAAAAGTGAGATACTGCTGATTGTTTAAAGTGAGGGATACTTTTTAATATTTTACTCTATGGAAGAAACAGTACACGACAACTTTTTTAAAAATTTTACTGTAGTAACAGCAACTATATCCGCAGCAAATTATCTTTCTGAAAAGTCAGGTATTTATGCTTTCTATCACGCTTTGGATTTTTCGGAAAATAACTTGTATGAGGATCTAGATAATCGGTTAAAAAATACAGTATTTAAAACCAAATTTTCTGAACAAGATAATAAAAGTAAATTTATTGTCGATACTTGTGGAGAGTCAGTTGGTTTGTCTCAAAAAATGGAGCAATTTATCAAAGCGGTTTCTCAGCCTAAAGAACGAAGAATTTTAAAAGAGTTTCTAATCTCATGTAGCATTCTCCAACGCCCCGATTACATTGGCACAGCAACCAACTTAAGAGATAGATTTATCGTAATTGCTCAACCCCCTTGACAAGAAGAGGAGATAGACATTAGATAAAGGAATGGAAAAACTCCCCGACTTAAA
>NZ_JAUBQR010000159.1:0-15596 GCF_036701385.1 Microcoleus sp. Pol12B4
AAATCAAGATTTTTGGTAAAAGTCTTATGGTATAACCATCCCAGATTATTTCCTGCCGAAAGTGACAAAAGAGGGATTACGCACTCCCACCAAAGAAACTGGGTTTTTTATCTTTTCTGTCGGCTACAACGCGTCTTTTCGTAAAAAACTCGGTTTCTAGGCCCCTGTGGGTAAGTCCTACCAAATTTACTATTAACTAACGGCTACAGCCTTCCCCAAAGGATGCTGCTGCAAAACCGCTTGCAAATACTTCCCAGTATAAGACCTCTGATTTGCCGCCACATCCTCCGGCGTCCCCGCCACAATAACTTCGCCGCCCTTATCTCCCCCTTCAGGGCCCAAATCGATCGCCCAATCACAGCACCTAATCACATCTAAATTGTGTTCGATTACCAAAATTGAATTACCCTTATCCACCAATCTTTGCAACACATTTAACAAATGGTGAACATCATAAAATGACAAACCCGTCGTCGGTTCATCGATTAAATAAAGTGTCTTCCCAGTAGCGCGGCGCGACAGTTCCGTTGCCAATTTTACCCGCTGCGCTTCCCCTCCAGACAGTGTCGGGGCGGGCTGTCCCAACTGAATGTAACCCAAACCGACATCTACCAAAGTTTGCAGTCTAGCACCCGCCCTGGGAATATTTTTAAACATCTCCAAAGATTCCTCTACGGTCATGTTTAAAACATCCGAAATCGACTTGCCTTTGTACTTCACTTGCAGCGTTTCCCTGTTGTACCGTGCACCCTTGCAAACTTCACACTGCACGTAAACATCCGGCAGAAAATTCATCGAAATCACGTTCACCCCTTGGCCGCCACAAGCTTCGCACCTTCCCCCTTTCACGTTAAAAGAAAACTGCCCCGCTTTGTAACCTCTTGCCTTCGCTTCAATGCTTTCGGCAAACAAATCGCGAATCACATCAAAGACTCCGGTGTAAGTAGCGGGATTAGAACGCGGAGTGCGGCCGATGGGAGATTGATCGATGACAATTACCTTATCAACCACATCCTCTAGAGAGCGTTCTCCCTTCGTTTTGAGGGCCTCCATATCGGGCGGTAAAGGCACTTTTTTTGTGAGATAGTGTTGCAGCGACGGGTACAGCAATTCATTGATTAAAGTTGATTTTCCTGAACCGGAAACGCCTGTCACGCAGACGAGTTTTCCCAGGGGAATTTCGACATCGATATTTTTTAAATTGTTGCGCGTCGCATTTATTATTGAGAGAGCTTTGCCGTTGCCTTTTCTCCTTTCATTAGGCGTTTCAATTACTCGCTTTCCCGACAAATAAGCCCCGGTCAAAGATTCCTCTGCAGCCAGCAAATTTTCTAAACTTCCTTGCGAGATAATTTTGCCACCGTGCACGCCAGCACCGGGCCCGATATCGACAATATGGTCGGCCGCTCGCATGGTTTCTTCATCGTGTTCTACCACAATCAAAGTATTGCCTAAATCCCGCAATTTTGTTAAAGTTTGCAGCAGACGAAAGTTGTCTCTTTGGTGCAGTCCGATGCTGGGTTCGTCCAAAACGTAGAGCACTCCTGTCAAACCCGAACCGATTTGAGTCGCCAGCCGAATTCGCTGGGCTTCTCCGCCAGAAAGAGTCATTGCGGCGCGGTCTAAAGTCAGGTAATCTAACCCGACATCGAGTAAAAATTGCAGCCTTGCTTTGATTTCTCTCAGGGCTAAATCGGATATTTGGAATTGCCGATCGCTCAATCCCAAATTATTTACTCGTTCGCGGCATTCGCGAATCGAAATACTGGTTAAATCCACAATTCCGTACTGTCCCAACCGCACCGAAAGCGCCTCGGTTTTCAAGCGCTTGCCGTGACAAACCTCGCAAGAGCGATCGACCCGATACTGTTCCAACTTCTGCTTAATCAAATCAGAACCAGTATCGTCGTACTGGCGCTGCAACATGGCGATCACGCCATTAAAATCTCTCCTAAAATCAGTGCTACCGTCGCGCTTTTTACTTTCTGCGCTGCGCTTTTGCTCATTGCCGTACAAAATCACCCGCTGGTGTTCGGGCTTTAATCGATACCAAGGAGTGTCGATATCAAACCCACAACTATCAGCAATACTGCAAAGCAAAGAGAGATAATAGGAATTGTCTTTGTCTGACCAAGGCGCGATCGCACAATAAAGAGGTGCTTTCTCGTCGGGAACTACCAACTCCGGCGCAAAAGTCCGCAAACTCCCCAAACCGTGGCAGTTCTGGCACGCGCCGTAGGGCGAATTAAAAGAAAATAACCTGGGGGAAAGTTCCTCCATTACCGCGCCGTGTTCGGGACAAGCAAAGTTTTCGGAAAATACGATCGGCCCCTGTGGTTCGGAATTTTCATCATTCGGTAACTCTTCAATTATCGCAATTCCCTCTGAATGGCGCAAACAAGTTGCCAGAGAATCAACTAAACGTTCTTCTAAACCTGGTTTTTTAATTAACCGATCGACAACTATTTCGATATTGTGCATTAGATTTTTATCTAATTCGATATTTTCCGAAAGTTCTAAAATTTCTCCGTTAACTTTGACGCGAATAAATCCTTCCGCAGCTAAACTCGACAATAATTTGCGGTGAGTGCCTTTTTTTCCGCGTACAACTGGTGCCAGAAGGTGAAAGCGAGTGCCGTCGGGAAGCGCCATGACTCGATCGCACATTTCATCAATTGTCTGCGGCGCAATGCAGCGATCGCAAATCGGACAGTGCGGTTCGCCGGCTCTGCCGTAGAGTAATCTGAGATAATCGTAAATTTCTGTAACAGTGCCAACAGTCGATCGCGGGTTGTGAGAAGTTGACTTTTGGTCGATCGAAATAGCCGGACTCAAGCCTTCGATCGCGTCCACATCGGGTTTGTCCAACTGTCCCAAAAACTGGCGCGCGTAAGCGCTGAGAGACTCGACGTAGCGGCGCTGTCCCTCGGCAAAAATTGTATCGAAAGCGAGGGAAGACTTGCCAGAACCGGACACACCAGTAAAAACGATCAGGCGATCGCGCGGCAGTTCCAGATCGATATTTTTCAGGTTGTGCTGTCTCGCACCGCGAACCCGAATCGTATTTTGGTTGTTAGAGTGAGAATTCGTCACATTATGCCCGTTGCGGGATGCACTTGGCTGGCTGTTTGAGGTTTCGGCGCGTTGGGACATGAGAGTAGTGCAAAACAGTGCTTAACCATCTTAGCGCTGCAGATCGAATTGCTGGCATCCAAACTCAAGAATATCAAAGAATTATCAAATAAGTTTCCGTCGGCCCGTCGGGCAAAACCTTCAAACTTTGATGCTTCAAATCTATTTCAATCCCCAGCGCTTCCATCGGAATCACACCTAAAAGTGACGTTTTCCCCTCTGGCAATTCCAAACACTCAAAAGTCCCTTCGCGGCCGCACAGAGAAATCTTGGCATCTTGAAAAATCCTCGCCTCACTAATGCCCGTCGCTGTTTCTACAACCACTTGCTTGAGAATTTTCAAACCCAGTCTGGCAATGACATCTTTAGGCAAACACAAAGTTGTCGTGCCCGTATCCACCAAAACATTTTTTAGAGTAACAGACCTGACTTGCTCGATTGGAATCAGATTATCTTCGGCTTTCCATTCATCCAGCGGATTCGTAATTACTACGGTTGTGATAACTTTTCCCATTGGGGTCTCCGTAGTTGTTTCCATTAGGTTAAAATTATCATAAATTGCTGGTTTAATTATCGGACATATTTCCACAGTTTGTAGGGAGATGCACTCCCCATTCTGCACCGCCCACCTAACGAATATATCTAGCTAAATCATCAAATTATTGCACGCCAATAAACTTGTGAGTTTGCAAAGATAGCCTGTAACTAGGATTTTGTTTCAGCAATTCCAAAATAATGGGAATGGCGGATTTTTTCGAGTTCCATTCTGGTTGCAGAAAAACCGGAATATTCACACTATTTTCCAAATGTTTGTGATAAAACTCAACTTCTTCGCCACTGCTAATCACTAACTTAATTTCATTTGCTCTAGTCCACAAAAGCTCTTGCACCGGATATTTAGGATTGACGTGTTCCTTCGGAGAAAGAGTAATCCAAGCCTGCGGGGAAACATCCTGCCAGCAAGCACCCGAAGTTTCAATACTCACCTGCTTGTCAGATTCTAACAAAGCTTCAACTAACTCAGGCAAATCGCGGTGAATGAAAGGTTCGCCGCCAGTAATGACTACCCTCGGAGACTGCAATTGAGCGAGCAATTGTGCGATCGACTGCTGCACAGACGGCAAACCTTTGCCCCCATTCTCGTAGCCTGTGTCGCACCAAGGACACCGCACAGGGCAACCAGCCAATCTGATAAAATCAACTAAAGTCCCCGTCCAGTAACCTTCGCCTTGAACAGTACACTGAAAAGTTTCGTGAATTGGTAATTTTAGTTGTAAATTAGACACCCGAAGTTACGCCTCAAATCAATTAATTACGTTGTTTAGATATAATATTCTTAAATTGTTATTTCTTCGCGGTTTGCAGCAATTAAAAACAATCCTGGACGCATAAACGGGGTTTATAAAAAAAAATTATCTGTTTTATCCCAGAAGCTTGAGTCAGAAATCGGGTTTCTTCATAGCTTTTGTATGAGTCCTTAGAAATTCACCACAAACCGCAAATAACTCTTTAATTATCCTGTTCCGGTTCCATCATGGTAGCCCAACGGCGTTTCAGGGCTAAAGTCAGTCCGTCAGCAATGGGGACAACACTGAGAGTAACTCTGGGATCGTTACGCAATTTGTCGTTAAAAGTACGAATGGCGGTGGTGCTTTCGTCTTGTACTTGAGGATCAGCAACTCGTCCCGACCACAGAACATTGTCAATTACAATTAAACCGCCATTGCGTACAAGTTGCAGCGATCGCTCAAAATAAGCCTCATAATTTTCTTTATCGGCGTCGATGAAGGCAAAATCAAAGGTTCCAGCTTGTCCCTCGGCTATTAGTTTGTCGAGAGTATTTATTGCTGGGCCCAACTGCAAAGAAATCTTATTAGCCACCCCTGCAGCTTCCCAATAGCGTCGTGCGATCGCAGTATATTCCTCGCTGACATCGCAGGCAATAATCTGACCGTTTGAAGGCAGCGCCAAAGCTACGCACAGCGAGCTATAACCAGTAAAAACGCCAATTTCTAAGGTTTTGGTGGCTCCCATAAGCTGCACCATGAGCTCCATAAACTGACCTTGTTCGGGAGCAATCTGCATCTGGGCCATAGGATGCTTAGCAGTTTCTTCCCGTAGTGAAGCGAGAATATCGGGTTCGCGCAGAGAAATAGATAACAGATAATCGTAAAGTTGATTTTCTAAGCCAAGAGTTGAGTTCGCCATCGGTTTGTCCTTGCTGCTGACTTTTGATTTTAGATTGTAGATGCGCTATTAATGGAAATCGGAGACTGTAGAGTTAATTTTGGCACCTATTTTGCTGTGGCTGATGACAGGTTGCAGTAGCAGTGTCTCGGTTACACAGAGGCAACTTGCAAAACGCGCGATCTACTTCCAAATCAGTTTATCTCAGCTACAGGTGATTTAGCAGCTCTGGAAAAGAAAAATGGAAGAGGGGAGCGTTTTGAGATTCCTGCTTTTCTAGCACCGTGTAACGCCGTTAGTGATACGAGTTCAAAAGATTAATGCAACGGTAGACAAGCTGCAAACCCATACATAATAAGCTATTGCCCATCTCACATCTCAAATAAATCTCAAATGGTATGAGTTGGGGAGAAAGTGACTTCATTCCGATCGCGAAGTAGACAAACTGCGAAAAACATAAGTATGTCATTACCAGTGGAATGAAGCAATCCCAGAGGTTGTGATTCGTTTACATTTTGTTACATTTTTCAAGTTTTTTCGTGTCGCTCTACTTAATCCCGAATGACTAATTATTGAGGACTTACGCACTCCCAAAAAACAAACCGTTTCCTTTAAGCCTTATTGATGGGTTAAAGGAAACGGTTTGTTTTCCTGAAACAAACCAGGAGTCGGGAAATCCGAGTGTCTCAGAGTATTACTATTCACTAACAAACTGAGTTTAATAGGACGATTACTTAACTGTCACAGCTTATTCCTCCACACCTAAACAAGCTACCCACAATCAAAATAACATTCCACCATTCAGGTAGAGCAAGTATTTGTGGGCAAAAGCCCGGCTTATAGCAACCTTTGAGCCGCACTATTACTCATAACTAAGGAACCGGGATTAATAGGACGATTACTTAACTGTCACAGCTTATTCCTCCATACCGAAACAAGCTACCCAAAATCAAAACAACATTCCACCAAGGCATCGCTATGTATTACACTTTCGCAGGTTTTGGTGCCGTCACAGGCATATTTTTGCTGCTAGTTTTTGCCATTCTCCAATGGCTGCACGTCTCTGCAGGCAGTTTTATTGATTGGGTAATTGCCATTGCTATTTTTGAATGGCTGTTGCTGATAGTTACAGTTCCCTGGAATATCCATTTTGAAGCTAAAGAAGTTTTAGCGCAAGCAGCAGAATCGACTAAAAAAAACATTGCTGTCGATCAGGAACAAGTCAAATACGTTACTGTATTAGTTAGCCGATCGCTCTTTGCGGCGATCGCACTTCACCTGTTTAGCGCGATCGCACTTTACGCCCTAGCCGCCGCCGGAATTAGTGCTATTGGCTATCTCAGTTCCGCTGCTGCACTGCTGTTAACTTTACTGCGTCCAGCTATCCGAGGTTATCAGTATTTAGCCCAACGGCTGACAAGTATCCGCCGCCAATTTTTGCACCCCCGTGAAGATATTGTCGAACTCCGCAACCGGTTTGCAGAATTAGAATCTACAGTTAGAGATTTGAGCAATCAATTAAGTTCCGACAATCCGAATTCGTGGGTAGCTGTCCAAAATCGGGAACGGGAAGCTATCAGAAGAGAATTAACTACTGTATCCGCATCTCTACAATCTTTGCAAGCGACAAATCAGGCAGAACACACTAAACTCAGAAGAGATGCAGAAAGTGCGATCGCCCAACTCACCGATGACGGACAATTTCTCAACCACGTCCGCGAAATTATCCGCTTCTTTAAAGAAGCGTAAACTCAGATGATTTTAGATTAAAGAATTGAATAATGGGGAATGACTGATGACTATCCGGCTTGAGAGCTGGCCTACCGTAAAACTCTGGCTCTGCTCTAAACTGCTATCATTAGTCATTAGTCGAATTCCCAATCCTCAACATCCACTTGTCAATTACCTATCTTTAGATGGATGACAGACAGTCACAGGTAGTTAAAACTTTAATAAAAACCAAAATTTATCAGTCTTCAGGAAGACTCAATTAAGGTATTTTCCCTAACAGCAATTTTTCGTAAACTATAACCAAAGATAGTTTGTGAATGAGCTAGCTTTGACCTAGTATTTAAGTATAGCGCAAAGACCTTTTTGAAAAGATAACCCAGGAATAAATCATGACTAATCGCCAACCCATACCCCCCAAAGAAGAAGTTAGCAAATCAACACCGGCCGACGAACAAATCGAAGCCAATATGGAAGCCCCCCACTACGACAGGGGCATTACTCCTGCGGAGACAGCAGCGCGGCAAGAACGGGAAGGCGCTAACTTCATGCACACAACCACCGAAGGGAAGCAGAAAAGTGCAAAAACTGATGACCAAACCGATGACGAAAGCATTCACACCACAGATGGTTATACAGTAGACAAAGAAGGTCTCGTTAACAATTACGCGATCGAACCGGAAATGTACATCAACGAACCCGGCGATTTGAGAGCAAAAGAAGAAGCCGAAGCCGCAGAACGCGCTCGAATTCTAGCAGAAGTCAAAGATAAAAAAGGCGAGGAAGGAAAACTGACAATGGATGCAGACACCCGTGGCAAAGGGCCGGGCATTATCTAGATTTTGTGGTTGGTAGTTGCCTTTCAGCGCGCGAAATTGCAACTGCAAACCCAAGGGGCAGGTTTTTATACCGGCAGTTATCGATCAATATTTCCGGTACAGCCCGCCCCTATTTTGTTTTGCATATCGGTTTTTTGAGTTGAGAGGTTACATCATACATCTCTCAATTACCGTGTATCAATCGGCAAGTTTTCACAGCCTGCTCAAAAACGCTTTAAAATTCCTCAAGCTTTAACATTTTCCCTCAGCCAATTAAACTTAGCCTCAGCTAGCGCCAAATTTTCCAGGACGTTGGGATTGATATCCTCTCGTTCAAATTCTGGTTGCTCTAATTCAATATTGCGACCGTATTCTATATGTCTGATCGTACCGCGCATCCTGTCTGCCAGACACAGTGAAATTCCATAATAAAACCGGGAAGCAAAGCCCATATCCTGTTGAAGTTTGATTACTAACTGTCGCCGGGGAATTGCCAGCAAGTGAGTTTCTTCGATTGCCTTCACCGTTGCCAAAGGAGGGCGAGCATCAATGAAAGAGACTTCTCCCACAAGTTCTCCGCTGGCTATTTTAGCTAGTTCTCTAGTCCGTTCAGCCTCGATCAAAACGCTCAAACTCCCCTTCAAAACAATGTAGAGCGCATCTATCTGTCTCCCTTCATGGATCAAAATCCCGCCCGGATCGAGAACTTCCTTTTTGCCTTTTTGGACGATCCAGTTGATATCGTCATTATTTAACTGGCTCAAAATAAAAAGTGCTTTTTTTCTGCTGCTGTCGGCCATAAGTTTTAGCTCTCGATCGCTTCTTCTTTCATATAAAATTTAGATGGGACGCGATCGCCACTTCTTCCGAAGCAGTCCTCGCTCAATACAGTTTTTTATCCTGCCTAACTTCTTCGCAAAATCTCTATGAGGTAGGCTGTGCCCATAGCAGATGAATCACGCTGAATCATAATCTCTAAATACTAGCATTTGTTAAACAATCTTCTTTAACTCGATCGACCTCCCCAACATCCCGCCAAAAGCCCGTCTCAAAAGCCATCGGGTTCGTCCACACAGCTTTGGTACGGGATGGGGCGCGACAGACAATGCTCCGCGCCCCGTCTTGCTCACTAAATCGATCGCAAATCAGGATAGCCCGCCAACATATCGTCAGCAGTCAGAGTGTCCCCGTTGGCTTGAGGAGTCCACAGCACCTCAATCGCCAGCAACTGCTCGCTCGATACTCCCCCAATCTGGCGCAAAGCTTGGCGCAAATCTTCAGAATTTTTCACGGCTGGCAATTGCAATTTACCTTGAGTACCGACAATCACCGTCACCACAATATATTCCCCGGGATCAGAATTCAAATCAGAAGCAACCAGCGCACCATTTTCCTGCAAACCAGGCAGGATCTTGTTGCTCCCTGCTTGTCGGAGCTGGTTGTTATAATTCGAGAGCGTTTCTTCAGTAAATTTGCTGCGTTCTGCCAAAGAAAATTGATTAAACTTAGCTTCGGCTGCTTCCAAGCGAGTTTGCACAGATTCAGCGCCCGCGTAAGCCCAGTATTCAGGATGCCGCAGCAGCGCCAAGGTAGATTCTTGCAGCACTTGAGCACGACCTGCTGCGGTATCGGTATCCGCTTTTAGCGCTAGGGAGTCGAGTTCGGCTTGCAAACCGCGGGCCTCTGCTAGCAAACCGACTTGCAAGCGGGCGACAGATACAGTGGTAGTAGGGGCGCTGTTGCCGAGTTCGTCAGTTCCACCCCCGGCGCGGCGGAAGCTTTGGACGAGGAAATTAGCAATCGAGATAAAAATCAAAATCGAGAACAGGCCGCCAAACCCGCCCCCAAAGCCAAAAAACGGCAGCAAGAACGGGAAACCGAAGCCACCGCCAAAGCCGCCGCCCGGGTAGTAACCCCCTCCCGAAGGCGCGTAAGTGCGACTCGGGGATGAGTAACTGCGCGCTGGAGCACTAAAAGATCCGCCGCCGATGCGTCCTCCGCTGCGGGCAGCCAGAGCTCCATCAGCGTTACCGAGGGCTAGCGTCAGTACCAGACCGATCGCAAATAGTGATTTCAAAAGCGGTTTGATCTTTGAAATTAGTTGCTTGTACATAAGACCGTTACTATTCGATACATTTATAATTTACAGTCTATCCTCGCTTCTGGGCAGCCTGGTTATAGGTATGAAGCCAGCGAGATATCCGTACCAACCGATCCAACCACAGTTAGGCCTGAGTTTGCAAACGAGAAAAGCTGTAAAGAGCTTGCATTCCTTACTAATTCACTCTTGCACCATTCTCAAGAGTCGGCTTTTGGGTCTGTTCCACAAAGACTGAATTTCCTGTGGGGAGTACGGGTTGGGATCTTCTAGCCCGCCCATAAAATGGTTATTGAGAATGGTGCAACATCTCAGTTACTACAAACAATCGACATCCTGGCTTTTACAGAACTTTACTTAAGTACAGGGCGATCGGCCAACAAGAAGCTTTAGACTTTTAAATAAACGCCGCCAGTCCTAGAAAGCAGGACTTAATCTACCGTAAACAAACATAATGTTTCCAACTCACCGTCCCCGCCGCCTCCGCAACCATCCCCAACTCCGCCGGATGGTACGGGAAAATATCTTGACAACCAGCGATTTAATTTACCCCTTATTTGCCGTACCGGGGGAAGCTTTTGCTAAAGAAGTCACATCGATGCCCGGAGTTTACCAGCTATCGGTAGATAAAATAGTAGAAGAAGCAAAAGAAGTCTACGACCTCGGAATTCCCGCTATTATTTTATTCGGCATTCCCGCAGATAAAGACACAGATGCTACAGGTGCTTGGCACGACTGCGGCATCGTCCAACAAGCGACGGAAGCAGTTAAAAAAGCCGTACCAGATTTAATCGTCATGGTCGATACTTGTCTGTGCGAATATACCAGTCACGGTCACTGCGGCTATTTGGAAGTCGGAGATTTAAGCGGCCGCGTCTTGAACGATCCCACACTAGAATTACTCAAGAAAACCGCAGTTGCTCAAGCTAAAGCAGGTGCAGATATTATCGCACCATCGGGAATGATGGACGGTTTTGTCGGAGCAATTCGCGAAGGATTGGACTCTGCTGGATTTGAAGATATTCCCATCATGTCTTACGCGGCAAAATACGCCTCAGCTTATTATGGCCCGTTCCGGGATGCTGCAGATTCTGCTCCGCAATTTGGCGATCGGCGTACCTATCAAATGGACCCCGGAAACGGCCGCGAAGCTCTCAAAGAAATTGCTCTCGACATTGCCGAGGGTGCAGATATGCTCATGGTTAAACCCGCTTTAGCTTACATGGACATCATCTGGCGCGTGAAGGAAGCAACTAACCTGCCAGTTGCTGCTTACAACGTTTCTGGGGAATATGCGATGGTGAAAGCCGCCGCCCTCAACGGTTGGATAGATGAAGAAAGAGTAGTGATGGAAACTTTGACAGGATTTAAGCGTGCTGGTACTGATTTGATTTTGACTTATCACGCCAAAGACGCCGCCCGCTGGCTGCAAAACTGATTACCTCGATTTGAGATTAGAGATTAAAGAATTGACTCCACAGCACAATCTTCGGGTGTTTTCGTGGAGTCAATACCTCTATCGATAGATGATTTTTGAGCAAGCAATTAGGCAACAGACTAGCTATCGCTTACGCTTACCAATAAACGATGACTCGGAAACGGGTTTTTAGAGTTTCGGTGGGCTGTAACTAAATAGACGTGAGAAAAAACCCGATTTCTCTGTAGACAAACTCCAAACGCCTAAAAAATCAGTCATTCCCCATCTAAAATCTGAAATCTAAAATCTCAAATGGTATGAGTTATAAGTTGGGAATTTTGACTCAAAGACTTTTTTACAGAATTTACCCCAAAAAGTATTAATAATCACTGAAATTAGTTAGAAAATATGTATAACTAAAAATAGTTTTGTAAATGGGGAATTCAACCATTGATAGTTCCCAAGCAAAATCAACTTTCACTCCTGTAAAACAGTAAAAGTAACACAGTTTAGATACAACTTGAAGGCAGATTGAGCATGACATCAACGACTAGGGATTCCAGTCACATTCAATTTTGTATAGGTCGCGATCGCGCAGACATCGCACAGATCCAAGAACTATTTAAAGCCGCCGCCTTTTGGGCGAGGGAACGCAAGATAGAAGATTGGGAAATTGCGATCGCCAACAGCGAACCAGTTGTTACAGTTTGGGACGGCTCACGGGCGATCGGCTTTGCCAGAGCCACGTCAGATGGGATCTATCGAGCTACCATCTGGGATGTCGCCGTTCACCCGGATTACCAAGGTGCAGGACTCGGCCGTAAATTAGTGCAAACCGTCTTGAGTCACCCTCGGATGTGCCGAGTAGAGCGAGTTTACCTAATGACAACTTACAAACAAAGCTTCTACGAGCGCATCGGTTTTCAGAAAAACGCTAGCACCACCATGGTACTTGAAAATCAGCTTCTAGAAGAGAATCTCGAATTAGAAATTAGCAACGGCGAATTGCTAACTGCTAATTGTTAAATAATCACCCGATTGGCATCAAAATCTATAATATGTAGGGTGCGTAAGGGCGCACCTTACTCCCTATAAATAATTTCCTTCTTTCATCTTCCCTCTAACATCTTCCCCACCTCCGTTAAATCTGTTAAATCCTTAGTCCTCTTCCCCACCTCCGTTAAATCCCGTACATTGTTCGTGGTCGAACTTCCTTCATCACAAAGTTGCCAAAGGAATAGAACACTGAGTCCGGTTAAAATTGCACTCTTCGGACTCAGAAGGCACAGCCAGAACCTCCAACTTGCCGCTCATCAAACTTAAAAGAGTCTGATTCATCAATAACCTCATTCCAGAAGACACCTGAGAATTATCGCTGCTCTTGGTAACATCACACTCCAAATCCTGCTTCAGCAAATCCCAAGACTCGCTCCAAGCACTCACGGAACGCTGATCGTCCACCCAAATGTGAACGTATCCAGATTCCGGCGAAGCATGGGCAGACACAGAAATACTCCCCTCCTCCATCTGAGCAACAGCAGTATCTACCAAATTGACTAAAACTTGCCTAAACCTTGGCAAATCTGCCAATACATAAATCCCCGGATCAGGCGGCAATATCTCCAAACGAATGCCGCGATTAGCAGCTTGCAAGTAAGTTAAATCATCAACCTCGTCAAAAACTTTAGCTAACTGAATCGGCTCAATATCCATCCTCTCAGTGCCGTGTTCAGTTTTAGCAACAGAGATAATTTCATCTATTAATTTCACCAACTTGAGTGCCGCGGCGTGAGCTTGCTCGACAAACTCTCGTTCCTCAGCAGGATCGTCGCACAAATCCGAGAGAATTAATTGCAGCGTACCAATCATAGTGCTCAGGGGCGATCGCAACTCGTGAGAAGTTCGAGCCAAAAAACCCGCCTTAAATTGGCTCATCTCCGATGCCATCTGATAAGCCAATTGAGTTTGCTTAAGTTGGTCAGAAAGGGCATCAAACTTCTCCAAGTGAATTTCTTGAGGAGGTGGGGCTACTTTGGGCGCTGGTTCGGGCTGTTGCGAGCTTTTTTGCCGCAGGCGCCAAATCAAACTGCTTCCCAAACCCAGCCCCAGTCCCATACCTAAATATATCAAGTCGCTCCAGCCGATCGGCGCCATATTGCTTTGCCTTGGAGTTTAGCTTTTAGCATTCTAACTCGATCGCGCCTTGTCGCAATATTTCCCACTCGCTGCCCGTCCATTTAGCCACAGTCGAAGGCAAACTCGAAGCTGTTGTCGCTGTTGCTAATTCAGAAGGAACTAATGTCAAGACTTCGGGAAACTGAGCCTCAATTTCTGCCACCGACTCCAGAGGCGGCTGGCCGGATAAATTGGCACTGGTAGTAGCCAAAGGGCCTGTCTGCTCTAGAATTTTGAGCGCAAGGGGAAGGTTAGGCACTCGTACTCCGATTGTAGTCCGATCAATGGGATTGAGAGCCGCCGGGACTTTTGCCGAAGCCGGCAGCACCAAAGTTAACGCCCCCGGCCAATAGGATGCGGCTACTTGCTGCCACAATTTTAGCTCTGCTGGACTTCCCTGCACGTAGGGCCACAAGGCCTGGGCCGATGCGGCCATCAAAATCAGCGGTTTGTCTTGACTGCGACGTTTAGCTGCAAAAATCAACTCCGAGCGATCGGGCCTGGCAGCCAAAGCGGGTACGGTATCAGTGGGAAAGCTGACAATATAATCTCCTGAAATAGCCCCTTGAATCAAGGAGTCGATCGAAACTTGCGCCATCGGATTTTTAATTTTAGATTGAAGAATTACTTCTGCCTTTTATTTAAAAAATTGTAGCTGCTTTTCCCGATATTGTTGTGCAGAATTTTTTGAAAGCCGACAATTCCTCTTCACCGCTAAATGCACGCTTGGGAACTATAAAGTGCGAGCTTTTTGACACAGGATAGAGGGACGGTACAGGATAAATTAATAATAAATTTCGGGTTTCAATAAATACTTTCAAAGCTTCCCATTTAAATTTTCCTTCCCAACTAGGAGTTTTAAGTGCCAGCCGGTTTCCTATCACTTGCACACTTGTAGGTTCCCCCCAGTTCATCTGCATGACGCTCATCGGCATCTTGATCTTTATGCCACCGGGTTTCACAAAAATTTTAGAGAATAAAATACATAATAAAACTAGCATGGGTACCCAAAAAACGCCCAGCACTAATAAGTTAATTTCTTTCAAGATTATTGCCGTTAAACAAAAGCATACTCCTATTAGTAATTCCGACTTTACAAATTTTCTATCAATAGATTTTGAGGTGTGTTCTGTATCCCCCTCAATAGCTTCTATGAGATCGTTAAAATTCAGTTGAAACTCAAACTTCCTTGTTTTCGTATCAACAACGTGATGAACTGGCGGAATATTGCTGTATAGCAGTTCTCTAAACGCTTGAAGCTGCTCTCGATTAAATGGTTTTTTTGGGAAAAAATGCGGTATATTGGAAGCCTCCTCAAGATAGATAACGAACAAACTTTTTGTCTCTAACAAGTGCGAGTAAAATAGCCACTTGAGTTTGATGCTAACCTTTCCAGTTTCTAACTCCAGTCCAGATTCAGTCATTTTTAAAGTAATAAGTTCGTGCCAAATATTAGTTCTCTGTCTCCACGGAGAGAGTAAAAGGAGTCCCAAAAATTGAGATATCCAATGAAAAAGTTGTAAAATTGCCCATATTAACAAAAAAGGCCCCACTGAAATTTCCGATACTGAAATTTCCGATTGGATGCTAAATTTAATCGTCGGGAAGAAAAGCATATACCAAAAGAACAACCGATCGAACGAGCTGATATTGCGCCACTCTAGGAACTTCACAATAGGGATGTAGCAGATGCCAAAACCTAGAATGAAATAACCCCAGAGGGGATGTTGGCCAGCGATAATATTGACAATTCCCCACCCCGCAAGAACGACAGCAAGACTCCACAACTCGACTGTCTCGAAAGGATCGAATTTCGGGGAAATTCTATTAGCTTCTAAATATTCTTTGAACGTAAACTGGTATTCCAGCTTCACGGTGATACCTCTTGGGTGCTGAGTGCGATCGCAGTTTTTAGCCCAACTATAATCTCTCAAAATCAAGCAAGTATACAGAGTTCAAAAATTGGTAGTGCCCTGAAGGAAAGGATCAAGATGATAAAACAAAACCGAATTCAAAAAAAAGTAGGCATCTAGATTTGTAA
>NZ_JAUBQR010000160.1:0-15474 GCF_036701385.1 Microcoleus sp. Pol12B4
ACTTCGTAGCCAAGTTTAGCTTTGCCGCGCTTGTGGACTTCCACCCCGCCGTACTTGACAATGCCCCCTGTAGCTGTGCGGTAGCTGTCGTCGAGCAGTTCGGCGACGACTTCCCCGTTAATCACTTTGCTCCCAGGAGCCGTCTTCAGGGAAAACCGCTGCTTAGAAGATGTTTCGATCGTGTAGTGGTCGCGGCCGCCTGCACTTTCGGCCCGCACGACTGCTTGGTCGAGCAGGACTTGGGCGGTGATAATTTCTATTTCTCTGGGGTCAGCGATGCGGACTACGCCACCGTGTTCGGAGACGAGTTTAGTTTCGGCAATCACGCTTTCTGCTGGAATGCGATCGCCATTTTTCACTGCTGGTTCCGCGCCTGGGGGCAAGTTGTAGACTTCTCCTGAGAGAATCCAAATCAGCCCGCCTTTGCTGGCTGTGCGGGTTGTGTTCCCTTGGCGGTCGGTTTTTTCTTCTGGCACCAAATCAGCAAATTTGGCTTCTCCGGCTAAGTCGGAAGCCACGTCTGTAGTCACTTTTTCCGTAGTTTTACGGGCGGCGCGACCGACGATCGGCACTTCTGCCAAAACTTGACCGGGAATGGCGCGCTGTCCGTCTTTGACCATCAGAGTAGAGCCCTGGACGATCGCCAATTCGATTTTCAGTTTTTGATTTTTGGCACCAGATTTCCCTTCTTCAAATCCGTCGCCCTCAAATACAAGTTTGCCGTTGTTTTCTGCCACCAGTGCTTCTTCGCCGTGTCTGGTGCGGAACGAGCGAGTACGCAAGTTCTTGAATTTCACAACGCCGGGGAAGGGGGCGCGTTCTTGTTTCGCGACTTCTCCGGTGAATACGCCGCCGGTGTGGAACGTACGCATGGTGAGCTGGGTTCCCGGTTCCCCGATCGACTGAGCTGCAATAATCCCGATCGCTTCTCCCATGTCCACCATTTTCAAGTGGGCCAGACTCCAGCCGTAGCAGTGCTGACAAACCGATCGGGTAGATTCACAAGTCAGGGGCGATCGTAAATACACCTCTGCCACCCCAGCGTTACCAATTTCCGTCGCCAACTCATCGGTAATTGGCTGATTTCGGACTGCTTTTTCGCTGCCGTAAGTCACGATTTCCCCGGTTTTGGGGTGAACCGCATCTCGGGCCAAAACGCGCCCCAGCAGCCTGTCCTTGAGGGGAATCAGCACTGTTGCTCCGTCCGTCATCGGCCGTACTCGAATTCCCCGCTGAGTGCCGCAGTCCACTTCCCGCACAATTACGTCTTGGGATACGTCCACCAAACGGCGAGTCAAATAGCCAGAGTCTGCCGTCCGCAACGCTGTATCTACCAAGCCTTTGCGCGCGCCGTAGGAAGAGATGATGTATTCGGTGACGGTGAGTCCTTCGCGGAAGTTGGTTTTAATTGGCAAGTCGATGATTTCGCCTTGGGGGTCAGCCATCAATCCGCGCATTCCCACCAACTGCCGCACTTGAGAAATGTTCCCCCGCGCCCCGGAGAAGGCCATCATGTAGACCGAGTTTAGGGGGTCTGTGGCTCGGAAGTTTTTGACTACTTCGTCTTTGAGGTCTTCTGATGTGCTGTTCCAGGTATCGATTACTTTTTGGAAGCGTTCGACTTCGGTGATTTCGCCTCTGGTGTATTTTTGCTCGGTGATGCGGATTTCTTCTTCGGCTGCATCCAGGAGCGATCGTTTTGACGGGGGAACCTGCAAATCGTCTACGCTGATCGAAACTCCTGCTCGTGTCGCAAAGCGGAAACCCAAGTCTTTGAGTTTATCGGCCATTTGCGCTGTACGGGCCGTTCCGTAGTGCATGAAGGACCAAGAGATTAATTTTTTGAGCTGACCTTTGTCAACAACTCGATTGCGAAAAACAATTTCCTTATTTTCTGTCATCTTTCGTAAGTAGTGGTAATTGGTAATTGGTAACTTTTATTCCCGTTCGACTTCGGTTCCCCTGAGCGAATCCGAAGCGTTCAGGAACCGCGTAGCCGAAGTATTGGTAATTGGTAATTGGTAATTGATAAGTAGAGTGGCGGTAAAAAACAACAAGCATTTTGTAGGGGTGGGTTTAGCGTATAAGGAAGAGAGCTAAGCTAGGAGATTAATGCACTCACCTGCCCTTCCCATAGTAAAGTTTATTTGCACCTACCTACTTAATTGGTAATTGGTAACTTTTACTGCCCTTCGACTTCGCTCAGGAACCGCGTAGCCGAAGTATTGGTAAGTATTAATGGGTAATTTGTCCGGCTTCAATCACTATTATTTGTTAGCGATTATTTGTCAGTTATTACCCATTACCTCTTACCTCTTACCTCTTATCCATTACCTTTTACCCTTACCCATTTCTAATTGTTAATTACCGATTCGATCGTTTGGTGATAGATAATCCGGCCCGGAGTAGTGCGAATGAACTGATTGAGAACCTTGCCGTCTCCGTCTTCCCGAACCCGGCGGAACTTGTATTCTTTCGTCACGATACCGTCGGTAGAGCGTTCCACCTTCAGCGGTTCTCCTTCGGGTTCTGTGTTTTCTATGGCACCTTGAAACCTCACCCACACATAAGAGTGCAAGTCAACGACTCCTTGTTCGTAAGCTACAACCGCGTCGGTAAGGTTGGAAAAATAGTGACCGGCTCCTTTTTGAGCGTCAGGATTTTCGGCTGTCAAGTAATAGCAACCGAGCACCATATCTTGAGAAGGAGTAACGATCGGCCTTCCGGTTGCAGGCGACATAATGTTGTTAGAAGCCAGCATCAGCAAGCGCGCTTCCGCCTGAGATTCCAGAGACAAAGGCACGTGCACGGCCATTTGGTCGCCGTCAAAGTCAGCGTTAAAAGCCGGACAGACTAGCGGGTGAAGCTGAATTGCCCTCCCGTCCACCAAAATCGGCTCAAAGGCTTGAATCCCCAAACGGTGGAGGGTCGGCGCCCGGTTTAGCATTACCGGGTGTCCTTCAATCACCTCCTGAAGCACGTCCCAAACGCTGGGATCGTTGCGCTGGATCAGTTTTTTGGCAGCTTTGATGTTGTTGACCAATCCTTGGCGGATCAAGCGGTGGATGACGAAAGGCTGGAAAAGTTCGATCGCCATTTCCCTCGGCAAACCGCACTGATGAATTTTCAGTTTTGGTCCCACCACAATCACCGAACGCCCGGAGTAGTCAACCCGTTTCCCCAGCAAGTTTTGCCGGAAACGACCTTGTTTCCCTTCAATGATGTCCGACAGCGACTTCAGCGGGCGGTTGTTTGCCCCTACAACCGTCCGGCCCCGGCGACCGTTGTCAATCAGCGCATCCACAGCTTCTTGTAGCATCCGCTTTTCGTTGCGGATGATAATCTCCGGCGCCAGAATTTCTTGCAGTCTCGCCAAGCGGTTATTCCGGTTGATGACTCTCCGATAGAGGTCGTTGAGGTCACTCGTTGCAAAACGCCCGCCGTCTAACTGCACCATCGGCCGCAAGTCCGGGGGAATCACCGGAATCACATTGAGCACCATCCAATCGGGTTGAGATCCCGTAGCGATGAAGTTGTCAATTACCCGCAAACGTTTAATTAACTTTGCCCGTTTTTGACCTTTAGCATTAGCAATATCTTCCCGCAACTTTTCCGCTTCACTTTCTAGCGGAATGTTTTGGAGCAAAACTTGCAAAGCTTCTGCACCGATGCCTACTTCTACGCCCGTCAGCGTGGAATCTTCGCTGTAAAGTTCGTCTTCTATTTCCAGCCAAGCATCTTCCGTGAGCAATTGCTTGTATTGCAGCTTTTCTGCATTACCTGCATTTAGGACAACGTAAGCATTGAAATAAACGATTTGTTCGACATCTCGGAGCGGCATATCTAACAGAATTGCCATGTAACTCGGGATGCCTTTGAGATACCAAACGTGAGCTACTGGAGCTGCTAATTTGATAAAGCCCATGCGATGGCGGCGGACGCGAGATTCAGTGACTTCAACACCGCATCTTTCGCAAACAATGCCTCTATGGCGAACTCGTTTGTACTTCCCACAATGACATTCCCAATCTTTTGCAGGCCCAAAAATGCGCTCGCAAAACAAGCCGTCCATTTCAGGTTTTAATGTCCGGTAATTTATTGTTTCGGGTTTTGTCACTTCACCGGTTATCTGACCGTTGGGTAAAGTTCTCTCTCCCCACTGTCGAATCCTTTCTGGAGAAGCTAATCCTATCTTGACGTAATCAAAGCGTTGTTCTATTTTAGCCATTTTGACTCCAATTGATTATTTACTGTCGATTAGTGCTGGCAATTTATATTTTTTGTTTGCTTCGTTTTGAACTCAAATCAATATTACTCTCCTCTATAGGTGACCTTTCTTTTAATATCAGAAATGATATTTCTGGATACTCCAAATTCCTGAGCTATTTTAGCAAGGGATTCTCCGGCTTGGATTCGTTCTCGGATCTCAATAGCTTGAGCAAAAGTTAGCTTGCGTTCGAGATGTCCACCCATGCGGGGAACTGGAACCTCTTGACCTTCTTCTTTCCAAGTGACGTGATACTTAATATCGTGTATGGTTTTGCGGTCTACACTGTATTCCTGTGCTACATCCTTCATCCTCTTTCCTGCTGCTAGCTTTTGCCGAATTTCTCGCACCTTTTCCCAGTCTAATTTGGCATTGGAAAGGGGATGACTTTTGCCTTGGGTGCGTCCTTTCTTGGAAGCATCTAATGAATTTTGGGAGCGAGTACCAGCCCAAAGGTGTTCTGGATTGATGCAACTGGGATTGTCGCAGGTATGACAAGCATCCATCGAAGCCGGAAGTTCGTATCCTAATTTCTCTGCTAAAACAGCACGAGTCACTGATTTTGATTTTCCATTTTTCAAGTACCGGCCATAACCTGGACCGTCTTTTGAACCTTGAAAAATGATGCAGCCACTGTCTTGAATTTCTCCTAAAAAATTGGGTGAAACTGTAGTGAAGTTATCGGGAATATTTGTCTGAAGTATCTTAGTAATAGTTTCATGTTGTACTCCATACTCTTTTGCTAGGTGGTTCTTGATGGTTCCAGATAAATATTTAGTCTGAATTTCCCGTAGTTGTTCGATCGACAATATGCCAATACCGGGAATACTTTTGCATCTGGGAGTTTTGCGATCGCGCCCAATCATCTGCCCGGTATTCTCAGCAGCAGTACCTACTAGCAGATGTGCCGGGTTGATGCAGCTTCGATTGTCGCAGGTATGGCAACCAAAATAACCGGAACCGAGGAATCCTGCTATTTTTGATTCGAGCACTAAACGGTGGACTAATACTGTTTTGCCATCGATCCACTTGCGCGCGTAACCGTTGCCAAACTTGCTCCCTTGCCAATTAATACAGCCCGTCGCCCGGTCAACTTCTCCTTGAATTCCTGGGACAACTGTTACAATATTCATGTTCAGCGTCTCTCCTGTTTAGAGCGTTGATTCGCCTCAGCAGTGTTCGTACCACTGCTGAGGCATTTTAATTTGAGAGTGTCGATTAAAGATTAAAGAATTGAATGCTGTCAAAAAATCTTTAATCTTTAATCTTTAATTCCTAATCCTCGTCAAGTTCGTCACGAGAAAGCGATTCGTAAGTAGGCCGGGAGGGCGATCGCTTGCCCCCAGCATCTGCCATCAAATCCACCTCAACGTGCTCGCTGCCCTCGTCGGACGTATTCACCTTGTGCACAGCAATATCCAAGCACAAAGACTGCAACTCCCGCATCAGCACCTTGAAAGATTCCGGCGTACCGGGGCGCGGAATAGCTTTGCCTTTGACGATCGCATTCAGCGCTTCATTCCGCCCCTGCATATCGTCCGACTTCACAGTCAGCAACTCTTGCAAAGTATAAGCTGCGCCGAACGCTTCCAGAGCCCAGACTTCCATTTCTCCGAACCGCTGACCCCCCTGCTGCGCTTTGCCGCCCAAAGGCTGCTGCGTTACCAGCGAGTAAGGGCCTGTGCTGCGGGCGTGGATCTTATCGTCTACCAAGTGAACCAGTTTCAGCATATAGGCGATGCCGACTGTGATTGGGCGATCAAACGGTTCCCCAGTTCTGCCATCGTAGACAATAGTCTTGCCGGGGTGCTTTTCATTAAACACCCAAGGCTTCCCGGTTTTTTCGCGTGCCTCCTGTAGCTTGCCGTGTACGGTTTCCCGCGACTTTTCAGCGCCGTGCATTTCATCAAAAGGCACCATCTTGAACCGCATCGACAGATTTTCACCCGCCCATCCCAGCAAGCACTCAAAAATCTGACCCACGTTCATCCGCGACGGTACGCCCAAGGGATTGAGCACGATGTCAACCGGAGTCCCGTCGGGCAAATAAGGCATATCCTCCATCGGCAGAATCCGGGACACAATACCCTTATTCCCGTGGCGGCCGGCCATTTTGTCGCCGACTTGAATCTTGCGTTTTTGAGCTACGTAGACGCGGACGACCATGTTGGCGCCGGGGGGCAGTTCGTCTCCCTGTTCGCGGGTAAACACCCGCACGTCCACCACACGGCCTTTTTCGCCGTTAGGGACGCGGAGGGAATTGTCACGCACGTCGCGGGCTTTTTCGCCGAAGATTGCCCTCAGCAGTTTTTCTTCCGGCGGTTGGTCGGATTCGCCTTTGGGGGTGACTTTGCCGACTAGGATGTCGCTGGCTTCTACCCAGGCTCCTTTGCGGATAATTCCTTGTTCGTCTAGCTGGCGCAGCGCGTCTTCGCCGACGTTAGGAATTTCACGGGTGATTTCTTCTGGGCCGAGTTTGGTTTGGCGGGCTTCGATTTCGTATTTTTCAATGTGGATCGATGTGTAGACATCTTCGTACACCAAACGCTCGCTAATTAGCATCGCGTCTTCGTAGTTGTAGCCTTCCCAGGGCATATAAGCTACGAGGATGTTGTGACCCAGAGCGAGTTCTGCCCCTTCCGTGGAGGAACCGTCGGCGAGCACTTGACCTGCTACGACTCGATCGCCCTCATAAATCAGCGGACGCTGGTTTAAACAAGTATCTTGGTTAGAGCGCTGATATTTTTGCAGTTCGTGTTCGATGCAGCCAGCATATTTTTGCTTCCAAACCGAGGGCTGTTTGACTTTGAGATCGTCGTATTCCTTAATCAGGAAATGTTCTTCGCTGGAATTGGATTCGGCATCTACAGCCAGGGGTTTGACAATAATCCGGGTAGCGTCGATGTAAATCACCTCGCCGTCGATCCGGGAAACCACAACCATCCCGGAATCTCGGGCCGCCTGAGCTTCCAAGCCCGTACCGACTAGCGGTCGTTCTGGTTTCAGTAGCGGCACAGCTTGCCGCTGCATATTCGATCCCATCAGAGCTCGGTTGGCGTCGTCGTGTTCCAGGAACGGAATCAGCGATGTCGCGACGGAGACGATTTGCACAGGCGAAATCGCCATGTAGTCCACCTGCATCGGTGTAGTCGTCGTAAATTCTTGGCGGTAGCGGACGGCTACGGTTTCGCCCAAGAGGTTGTTGTTTTCGTCGAGGCTGATGTCTCCGGGGGCGACGCGCAAATCGTCTTCTTCGTCGGCTGTCATGTAAACAGGGGCTTTGTCGCGCAGCACCCGTCCTTTTTCTACTGGATAAAAAGGAGTTTCAATGAAGCCGTAGGGGTTGACGCGGGCGTGGGTTGCCAAGGAACCGATCAGACCTGCGTTGGGGCCTTCTGGTGTTTCGATCGGGCAAATCCGGCCGTAGTGGGACGGGTGAATGTCCCGCACTGCAAACCCGGCGCGTTCCCGAGTCAGACCTCCAGGGCCCAAGGCTGAAAGCCGACGTTTGTGAGTCAGTTCTGCCAGAGGGTTGGTTTGATCCATGAACTGCGATAGCTGGGAGGAACCGAAGAATTCCTTGATTGCTGCTACCAGCGGTTTGGGGTTGACCAGAGAAGCGGGGCTTAGGGAGTCGGCATCCGAGACGGTCATTCTTTCGCGGATGATCCGTTCTAGGCGGTTGAGGCCGACTCGGACTTGGTTTTGCAGCAGTTCTCCGACACTGCGGACGCGACGGTTGCCTAAGTGGTCGATGTCGTCGGTGGAGCCGATGTCGAATTCGAGGTTAATTAAGTAGTCGATCGCCGTCAAGATATCTTGCGATGTCAGCACCCGCATGGTATCGGGGACTGTCAAGCGCAATTTTTTGTTGAGTTTGTAGCGGCCGACTCGGCCCAAATCGTAGCGTTTGGGGTCGAAAAAGCGCGAGTTGAGGAGCTGTTCGCCGCCCGCCACGGTGGGGGGTTCACCGGGACGGAGTTTGCGGTAGAGCTCCATCAAAGCTTCTTCTTCGCCGAATTGTCCTTCTTTCTCGATCGTCTTTTGGAAGTATTCCGGGTGCCGCAGGGAGTCGTAGATTTCGCCGTCTGTGAGTCCTAGGGCTTTGAGCAGCACCTGAGCCGAGAGTTTGCGGGTTTTGTCGATTCTGACCCAGACTAAATCGTTTTTGTCTGTCTCAAATTTCAGCCACGCGCCGCGGTTGGGGATGAGCGAGGCGTTATACGAACGGCGGCCGTTTTTATCGGTTTCGGATTTGTAGTACACGCCGGGCGATCGCACGATTTGGTTGACAATCACGCGTTCGGCGCCGTTGATAATGAAAGTGCCGCGCTCGGTCATCAAGGGCAAGTCGCCGATGAAGACTTCTTGTTCTTTAATTTCCCCTGTTTCTTTGTTAATCAGGCGGGTGGGGACGTACATTTGCACCGAGTAGGTGCTGTCCCTGCGCTTGGCTTCGTCCACGTCGTATTTTGGGCGCTTGAGTTTGAAGTCTTTGCCCATGAAGTGGAGTTCCAGCTTGCCCGTGTAGTCGGTAATCGGGGAGAAGCTGTCGAGTTCTTCGATCAGTCCGGCTTCTAGGAACCAGCGGAAACTTGCCCGCTGGATTTCGATCAGGTCGGGCAAGGTGAAGGCGAATTCTGTGTAATCTTTAGTGGTCATGGGTATCCTTTTTCCGCAGTGGCTCTAGCTTTTTACATGGCGCCAAGGCTGGGCTTTTTTACCTTGTTGCGTTTTTTTGATGGATTGTGTGAGAGAATTTATATGATGTTTTCGATCGCCTTCCAACTGCTGCAACGGTTATTATTGCTGGTGGCTCGCAGTATTTTTGTGCGGATTTTAGTTTCGATCGAGATGCTTTTAGCTCTGATATCGTGGTATCTCGGGGTGAATTCCCTACACTTTTGACTCCTAAAATTGACTTGACAGCTATTGCCAAATGGCTGAGGTTCCAAGTTTCTTCTGATGTGTAAGTTTGAGGTATTGCGTGAAGTTTTGACCGATCCCGAAGGTTAGCGTACTCGCGTTGTGTTGGTAGTTCGTGGGCGACATCGCAGTCGCGGATACTAAGCCAACGCCCGATCGGTCGGTTCTTTTTATTATAGGACGCAAATCCGATCGCAACAGGCAACGCCAAAAGAATCTCCACTAAAGGATGAATCCGGTTTTTCTGGCAGGATAGAAATGGGATTGTCCTGATCGCTGGCTCCTAAATCGACCTGTTTTCCTCGTTTCTCTGTTCTGCTATAACTAAACTGAAAAGCCGAATAGCTGACAGGCATTTTTGGTTGTTTGCTCGGACAAAGTTAAGAGAGAAACTCCTCTCAATTTAGCAACTTGCTCGGCTACGTAGTAGACATAGGCTGGTTCGTTGCGTTTTCCCCGCTGGGGTACGGGGGCGAGAAAAGGGCAATCTGTCTCGACTAGGATGCGATCGCTATTTACCATACAAGCTGATTCTTGTATTTGCAAGGCTTTTTTAAAGGTGACTGTTCCGCTAAAACTGATGTAGAAACCTAGGTCTAAAAACCACTGGGTTTCTTCGGGCGTGCCTCCCCAGCAGTGCATGACCCCGCGCACTGGCCCGCGTGTTTGCCAAAAGTTCCTCAGCATTTCGGCCATTGGGGCGGCGGCGTCGCGACAGTGGATAATGACTGGTTTGTCAAGTTCCTGGGCGATTTCAAGCTGTGCCTCAAACACTTTAAACTGGTGTTCTCGATCGTCAGCTTTATAAAAGTCCAGTCCGGTTTCGCCGATCGCCACTACCCTAGAGTCCGAATTCGCTAATTCCCTAATCTGGCTCGCCGTCTCGTCTGTCCACTTCTCGGCATCTAGGGGGTGGAGTCCAACCGCAAACGAGACTTCGGCAAACTGATTGGCGATTGCTTGAATGCCGGCAAACTCTTCTGGCTCTACACAAGAATGAACCAGCCGAACTACACCAGCTTCGCGCCAGCGTTCTCGAATGGCTTCTAACTCAGATTTGTAGGTCTCAAAGTTGATATGAACGTGAGTGTCGATGAGCTGCATGGGGGAAGCAGATTAGAGGTGATACGGGAGAGTCCTGGTGGGATAGGGCGAGGGCGAGTGAGAGAGTCTGGGAGTGGGAGTGGCAGAGAGTGCGTGGGAAAAATCTTCCGTCTTCTTTCTTCCTTGTTCCTTCTTCACGCTTGACTTCTTCACGCTTGACTTCTTCCCTCAACATCCATCCCTTCAATCTTGTACACTGCTTCGTTGCCGAACTTTCTGCTTCCTTAAGACGCTACCGAGGATGTTTCGTGTGGCTTGAGGGTTCTTGCCAAGCGGGACTTTTTACGAGCGCCGTTGTTGCGGTGGAGTACACCTTTTTTGACAGCTTTGTCAATTTTGCTGTAGGCCTCAGACATTCGCTGCTGGACTTCTTGCATTAATTCCGGGCTCGGAGCTGCGGCGTACTTGTCTACGGCAGCGAAATACTTCTTCATCAAAGTTTTGACCGCTGACTTGTAAGATTTGTTGTACAAGCGGTTACGTTCGGCGATTTTGACTCGTTTGACGGCGGACTTAATATTTGCCATAGTTCAGTTGCTGGAAGTAGGTATTCATTGATACACCCTAGTCTCAAGACAGTCTCAAGACACGGGGATTTTGAAGGACAACCTTTTCGGGATCGATCCGCAAAAAGCTTGATTTTTAAAGGCGGAGTGAGACAGCCAACTTTCCATTAGCTCAGATTGAGCTGAGTCTGTGGCTACTTTTTGGCGACGCCCGCGCAATAATTTTTTATTGACTCATTTAACTACCTGTTTTTTACCCCTGACAATACCCATAAGGTAGGACATGGGTGTTACAGAGGCGTTTTGCGGTGTTTCCACCGTCACGAGTTAAAGTCACGGTTTCTTGCGCGCAATTTTCAAGTATACAATAATTTGGCGTTTTTTTATAAAAAAATTATCAGGTGTTGGAAAAACTAATATAGCACCTATTCTGCTTAAAATCCACTTCTCTGAAAAATCCAAGTTAAGCTATAACAAAGAATACGGGTTATTTGGGCTTCGGCAAGAAGCACTTACCGAAGGTAGAAGGTAAAAAGCTGAAGGTAGAAGGTAGAAGGTAGAAGACAGCCGGATCGGAAGGTAGAAGGTAGAAGGCAGAATCAAAATTCTCCCGCTCGAACACTCTCCCTCTCGGATATTATCGGGGTCGGACACTCTCCCCCTCTGCGTTCCCACCCTCTCCCTCCGCAACCGGTTCTCTGGCGGGCAATTCAAGAGAGAAGGTTGTGACTTGTCCTCAGTGTTGCAAAATCCTCGACAGAGATTTAAACGCTGCACTGAAGCCTTGGAAAATGCCGCGACTCTCGCGGTTTAAGCTTGTGGACTGGTGGTGGCCTACTTCTTTAGGAGAACCCCACAAAAATCCCCAATTGTCAAGCAAATGTTAGTGAAGTTATAGACGGCATTCCTAATCTCCATGCTGCGAATCATTACTCAGTGGGTTGAGGCACAAGCTGAACTGCGACGGATCTGCGATCGCACCCATGACGAACTTGTTGTTCACAAAGAAGCCACCGTGCGCGAGGTGCTGCAAGCTGTAAGGCGCAGAGGCGATCAGGCTGTGCTGCACTACACTGCTGAATTTGACCGCATGACCCTAAATGTGGAAGATTTACGGGTCAGCGGCGCCGAATTGGATGCTGCTTACCAGCAGGTGTCGAAAGAATTATTAAATGCCATCCGGCTGGCTTGCAAACAGGTAGAGGCGTTTCACCGACAGCGCGTACCCAAGTCTTGGGTGCAGTTTGGCGATGACGAGATTGTTTTGGGCAAGCGCTACACCCCGGTCGATCGAGCGGGAATCTACATTCCTGGCGGTCAGGCGTCCTATCCAAGCTCGGTGATCATGAATGCGGTTCCTGCGAAGGTCGCCAAGGTGCCGAGACTGGTAATGTGTACTCCCCCCGGACAGGAGAAGAAAATGAATCCTGCGGTGCTGGTAGCGGCTCAGGAAGCGGGAGTAGATGAGATTTATCGGGTAGGCGGGGCGCAGGCGATCGCAGCTTTAGCCTACGGTACGGAAACTATTCCGAAGGTGGATTTAATTACTGGGCCGGGGAATATTTACGTCACCCTGGCTAAAAAACTGGTTTACGGGACTGTGGGGATTGATTCTCTGGCTGGCCCGTCGGAAGTGTTGATTATTGCGGATGGTTCGGCGAATCCCGTGCACGTGGCTGCAGATATGTTGGCTCAAGCTGAGCACGATTCGATGGCGTCGGCAATTTTGCTGACGGCGGATTCGGTGCTGGCAAGGAAAGTGGTGGCTGAGGTGGACAGACAGTTGGCAAATCACCCGCGCCGAACTTTAACAGAAAAGGCGATCGCCAACTATGGTTTAGTCGTAGTAGTTGACTCGCTCAAAGCCGCGGCGGAACTCTCTAACGAGTTTGCCCCGGAACACTTGGAATTGCAAGTTGCAGATCCCTGGGCTTTGCTCGACCAAATTCGCCACGCTGGGGCGATTTTCTTGGGCTGCTCGACGCCGGAAGCTGTAGGTGATTATTTGGCTGGCCCGAATCACACTTTGCCGACTTCTGGGGCTCCACGCTATGCGTCGCCGCTGGGTGTCGAAACTTTTATGAAGCATTCGAGTTTGATTCAATATTCACCTGCAGCACTTAAGAAGGTGAGTAGGGCGATTAATGTTTTAGCCGAAGCAGAGGGGCTTCCTTCTCATGCTGATTCGGTACGGCTGCGGACTGAAAATGAGGGAAAGGGTGAGTTTTAGATGGTAGATTTAAGTAGATGATCGGCAAAATACATAGGTAGTCAAAAGCGAGTGAAATGCAAGGAAAGGAAGCAATTCTCTTGAGATTATGGTAGCTTTACATTCTGTGACAAGCGGTCCAGTTTATTTGCACCTATCTACTTACCCACTGCGGGCTTAAGAAACCCGGTTTCTTCAAGAATCTTGCTTAAATGACGCAATTATGTCAAGAAACCGGGTTTCGGGGTAGGTAATAATGATGTGAATGGGAAGCGCGAAATTGTGGACAGTAGGCGAGAATCATCGAAAAATTTAAAGTCTAAATATCTGAAACTTAAAGGTGCATGGTATTGAATACTGTTTTGGTAGCGATCGACAATTCAGAGCTTGCAGAACGGGTTTTGCAAGTTGTAGGGCAATTTCGGCTAGAACCGACGGCAAAGGTGATTCTAGTTCATGTTGTCAGTTCTGGTACGTCAGATTTTGACGCGGTTGTCGATCGACCTCACGCTCAGGGAGATGAGATTGCTTACCGAGAGGTGGAGAAGTTACTGCAATCTTATCAGGAAAAGTTGCCTTGCCAGAGCGAATTGGAGATTGTTTCGGGACAACCTGCAGAAGAAATTGTCCGTTTGGCTCATATCTATAAGGCCGATTTAATTGCGATCGGCTGTCGGGGTTTGACTGGTTTAAAGCGGATTTTGGAGGGTTCGGTGAGTGCTGAGGTTGTGGCTGAGGCTCCTTGTTCGGTGTTGGTGGTGCGCGCCAGATGAGCGGGAAAACCGCACAACCGCTGCAATGGGTAGAGTAGATATCAACCAAATTGCTGCAATCCCTTACTGTGAAAATTCTCCTCGATGTGCTGCATTTCCTTCATATCCTCACCCGCAACTATCCCGTAAATTTCCGTGTAGATTTTTCCGTATTTAACCTTCTCTAAAGCCGACAGGATTATCAAGTCTTTGCGAGCGAGTTCTGGTTTCAGCGTGACAAGAATCGATTCCAAAGTCCCATCCATTCGCCAGCTACTGGAATATTGAGCCACCTCCTTTCCCAGCCCCAGTAAGGTATGGCGCTGCACACAAAGCGGAGTCGAGCCATTAACTCGGAAATTGGCATCAATGGCATACAACTGTCCCTCAGAGTCTTCCAGCACGTCGAAGCCAATAACGCCGAAATAACCCTGTTGGTGAGCATATTTACCAATAGCGGCAATCATCTCAAAAAACCTACTCATGTCGGTTTCGCGGTAGTGAATTAGTCCCCCTAAATAGCTGCCCTCTGGGGTGACAAGTTGGCTGGTAGTGCCGATAAGCGTGATATTTCCCGTTTTGCTTACATAGAACTGCACGCAATAGTTCTGCACTTCATTCTTGACGAATTCTGAGACAATAATCGTATCCAGCAACTTGATATCGAGATATTTCCTCACTTCCTGCAAGCAGTAGTTCAGATCGCTGGCGCTTTTGATAATATAAGTGCCTTCTCCAGAAAGTCCGTGGGATGTTTTAATTAAGTAGGGGAATTGCTCTGGTAACTGAATGCTTTCGAGATTGACTTCGTGCAGATTGTAGGTTTGGTATTTCGGACATTGCACGCCTAATTCTGCTAGCGTTGGTTTGCTGAGCAAGTGGTAGTGGATGTCGGGAGGGACGGCGTGTTTTTCAGGTTTGAGATTGTCGAAGGGAAATAGAGTGAGGAGTTTGTCAAAGCGATCGCTTACGCTGAGATCTTCGAGATAAGTTGAGCAGTCTATCATCTCCATACTGCTGTAGCTGAAGCCAAAATGCTCGCGCCAATAGTTAATCAGCGAGTTTGGCGGCGAATTAATCACAATCCCTGGGATGGCATCGCCTAACACAGCCAGATTTTTCCAAGGTTCCTTCTGACCAATCTTGTCGAAAGAAGTTTTGGTGGCTTCACTGCTGCCGTCTTGAATAAAGTATTTTTTTCTGTTGGGGTAAGCAGCCCAACTGGCAGTTGCAGGGTAATTGAGGATGAACGCATAACGTGCATCTGTGATGTCTGGAGCAAACAAATCGGAAAGAGAATTACCCTGAAAGTAAGGAAAGTCGTATGTTGAGTTCATAGAAACCTTCAAGTAGAGTTTGAATTGAACTGTTTTGCCGGCCAATAAGTAGCTCGACATAATTAAAAGTAGGGGGGGCAATGCCCGCCCTACAAATTGCAAAAATGTTTATTGATGTCCAGCTACTTAATACCTAGGAAACAAGATATTAGTTGCGGAATTTTCACACTCTCCAACTAGGGAGAATGTAACCTCAATAATTTCAACGATGGACGAGTTGTTTTTTCTTAGTGAACACAGCCACCTTGTCCATTTGTGAAGTTCTATAAGCACAAGCCATGTCCGTTGAGTTATGCGCCCAGCCAACCCGCCCTTGAGGGTCTATGAGGATGCACCCAGCTTCTCCTGCAACCTTAGATGCCAGAGTCTCAAT
>NZ_JAUBQR010000161.1:0-15246 GCF_036701385.1 Microcoleus sp. Pol12B4
GACGAGTAGATAATTAGTCCCGGAATTTGCGTTTCTGGGGCGAGGCGTGTCATCGGCAGGCCGAAAGCTTCGCCAAATCCGATATCCCACTCGGACATTTCATCAAAAGCTGCGATCGGCAAACTCACAAACGCCCATTTTTCGCCGATTAAAGCATCCGGCAGCGCAACTGGCGTTTCGGGTATAAATTGAACACTTGGGTTCACAACCGGTTGATAGCCCGGTTCGGCGGGATAAACGTTTTGCATCCGTTCTTCCAGCCACAGGCTAAGGGCGAGGGTGCGGCGGCTGCAGGCGGCGGGGATGTCCAAGTCATCGCAGGCTTTGGTAATCATGTTCGCCATTTGGCGGCGGAAAAAGCGGATTTTTTCAGGTCGTTTCGGTGCTGCGGCGATCGCCTCTTTAATTGCACCCGCCAGCCACAGGGAATTCACGGTAGAACTGGAGCAGAATTGCGAGTAGCGAAACAGAGATTCGGCCTTGTCGCCTACATTCAGCGGGCTTTCGCAGATCAACACTTCCCATTTTTTTTTCTCTCGCTCGTCTATGATTGGACGGCTGTAAAAGTCGAGTTCCCAAATAGTAGCCATGCCGCGCTGTTAAAAATTAATCCTTTCTCATGTTACCGGACAGCGGACAAGTTTCTGATTCTGACAATTTAAGATTGATTTTCAATCGCGGGCGAGCGCACTTTCCCAAAGATTGCCACTTTCCCTTGCAGCTTCCAGTGTAATTTTTGGCAGCAGTGCACAACCGGAAGCATTAGCAACTCCTCGGACAACTGTCGCGGAGCAATCTCAACACGCGATCGTTTGTTAAACTTGTGCAAGCCAGGGAAAACAAACAGTATAGCTTGATTCCATGAGACAAATCATTCTCGAAAAGATTGTTTCTACCTTACAACCTTTAGATTTTGTTCTCGCTTTGTGGCAAGGAGGTTCAGCAGCCCACGGATACACAGACGAGTGGTCAGACCTTGATATTGCAGTTGTGGTTGAAGATAACTGCGTGCAACAAACCTTTGATATTGTTGAAAAAACGCTCGCAGAAATTGGCGAAATCGAACTCAAATATCGAGTTCCCGAACCCGCTTGGCACGGTCAGTCGCAGTGCTTTTGGCGGCTCAAAGAAACCCCGCCATTTTTGCTAATTGATTTTGCCGTTTTCCGGCGCAGCAGCCGCAACGGCTTCTTGGAAATAGAGAGACACGGACAAGTCCCGCTCGCCTTTGACAAAGCTAATCTAATTGTACCGCCACCTTTGGATAAAAACCAGCATTTATCCCAAATGCAAACCCGATTCAACGAAATTAAAATCCTTTTTGATTTGCTGCAACCTCTGGTAAAAAAAGAGATTTATCGCCAACATTTAGTAGATGCGATCGGCAACTATCACAATTGGACACTTCTACCCTTAGTCGAACTGCTGGGCATGATTTACCGTCCCCACAGATACGACTTTGGACTAAAATATTTCACCCGAGATTTTCCGTCCGAAATAGTCGATCGAGTCGCACCACTTTTCTGCATTGTCAGCCTTGAAGATTTGAAAGCAAAACAGCAAATAGCTGAGGCTTTTTTTGCAGAAAGTTTACCGCTTGCAGAAGCTAATTTTTACTTGTATAACACCCCAACACTACCGCAATAGGCTCAAAGTTTCGTACCGAAAGCGATTAATATAGTAACATCAACCTTAAAGAGTAACATCCCGTGACAAAACTCAGCGTCAACATCAACAGAATCGCCCTCCTCAGAAACTCTCGAAATATCGGCATCCCCAGCGTTACCGAAGCCGCAAAAACAGTAATTGCTGCCGGAGCTCACGGCATTACCGTCCATCCCCGCCCAGACGAAAGGCACATCAAAGCTGCCGATGTTTACGAATTAGCTAAAATGCTAACTGTTGAGTTCAACATCGAAGGAAATCCGTTTCAGCCGCCATTTATGGATATAGTTTGCGACGTAAAACCGGCTCAGTGTACCTTAGTCCCGGACGCTCCCGACGTGCTAACATCGGATAGCGGTTGGAATATTCCCGAAAATCGCGATCGCCTCTTACCAATCATTGAAAAATTAAAAGACAATGGCATCAGAGTCAGCTTATTTATGGACGCAGATGCTGCTCTCATGCCGCTAGCAAAAGAAGTTGGAGCAGATAGAGTAGAATTGTACACGGAACCCTACGCAAGTGCTTTTCGCGAAGGGAGAGTAGAACTTGTTTTTCAACAATATGTTTTAGCCGCTCAAGCTGCCAAAGCAGCAGGTTTGGGAGTGAATGCCGGACATGATTTAAATTTGCAAAATTTAGCTAAATTTTGCTCTATTCCTGATATACTAGAAGTATCAATTGGTCATGCTTTAATTGCAGAAGCCTTAGAAATGGGTTTGTTCAACACAGTACAAGCTTACCTAAAAATCCTGGCAGGTTCGTAAGATGAATTAACCTCATGGGGGAGGGCGGATTTTGGAGTAATCAAATTTTTGTTATCAGAAAAAATAACTAAATCCGCCCTCCAAATAAACAGGTTCAAAACTTACGCAAAAAAGAGTTTAACACGCTACAAATAGGGTAAGGTGGCGTTTGCAGCGCCCTAGATAATTAGGCGATCGTTAAAAACAAAGTAAAACTAGGGGCTGTCACCCCGTGGGGGTGCTAGCGGCTTTCTAGTAGCAAGGCAGAGCCTGAACCCCAGACACCGCGTTTTTTGGATATGGGCATTTTTTTAGCAAGATCCTCGGAAAAAGTTTTAATTTTCCTCGACCAAATTACTAATATTCTTTGATGATATTATGCGTAAGGAGTATCATTAAAATGTCCTGATAAATTGAGGCTACTACCCAGCTCCCGCACTGCCAATTTTCTACCCGCAGGTTTTGTGCAAGTACGGGATATTTACGTGTATCCTATATGCTTCAGTAGCCTCTGTGCGATCGCCAGATTTAATCCGGTGAAAACAGGCAAACACAAGTAACCATATACAATTCCTTACCCCCCTCGGAAGTGCGACATGAAAAAACTAATTTTACTGACTGGAATGCTACTCATGATGACGGCAAAATCAGTATTTGCCAGCCCAGTAGCCCCAAAAATTGCGCCGAGCGAGCTGATGGCTGCCTCGGAAATTACAGAAACCCTTAACAAACCCGTTACCTCTGAATCAGTTTCCAACCTCGAACCGATCAAGCGAATGTCAACCTCGGAAATCCGAGAAACCATCAACCAACCCACCACCTATATTTTTGAAGGCATCAAAGGGCGAGAACTCACTCTCTCCCTGTGGGCGGGACAACTCACAGCCGAACTGTACAGTCCCAATGGTGAAAATATCGGGGTTATTGAAAAATCAGACAATCAGTGGATTGGCCAGTTGCCAGAGTCAGGCATCTACCGCGTGCGAGTTACCCCGAAAGGTGAAACCACCAGCTTTGTACTCGGACGCGATTTTAGCGCTAAGTGGAGTTATAGACCCGATCGCGCAATACCCATAGCATTCAAGGAAAAACAAGCCACAGTCAAACTCAAAATGTCCGGTTACCAAATCCAGCCCATCACGGTTCAAGGCAAGCAGGGACAGACAATTAGGGTGACAGCTAGCAACAAAAATCTAGATCTGGCGATCGAATCTCCGTCGGGACAACTTCTGGATCAAGGCGAAGGTCAAACTTTTGCTCAACTACCGGAATCCGGCACTTACCGGGTGATCGTAGTTGCCAAGAGGCCAGTCAAGCCCTCGATCCGAGTTTCTGTGCAATAGCAAAGATTGCACAAATACTCTTGAGGGCGATCGAATTTGCGCCACAAAAAAAAATAGCTCGCCCCATTGGCGAGCTATTTTTTGTGTAAAATCAACCTTGGATTAGCGCTTCAAAACGTTCTTGTTTCCAAATGCAGCTTAAATCAGAATCAGCTAAAGCTAGCTCTCGGTATAAATTAGGGATCAACTCAACAGCCCGCTGCAAATTGTCAAGGGCCAAATCAGCAAATCCCAGTAGCGCATAACAGCAAGCTTTATTGTAAAAAGCGTTAGCAAAATCAGGATTTATTTCTAAGACTGTTTCGTAGCAAGCAATCGCCTCAGAGTAGCAGCCTTTGCGCGCCAATTCCACACCCCGGTTGTACCAAATTAAATAATCTTCAAAGGGACGCTCAGAGGTGGGAGTGAACTTGGCATTTCTCTGATTTAAACCTACTAATTTCTCTAAAGCAACTCTCCGTTCGCCCACAGCTTCGGCTCTGCCCGGTTGTAGAGCGATCGATCGGCTAAAACTAGCCACTGCTTGTTTGTAAAGTCCCATTGAGTGGGCAGCTATACCGCGATTGTACCAAGCCTTTGCGTCGTCTGGGTTAAACTCGATCGCCCGGTCAAAACTGTTGAGCGCCTGATAGTAAAGCTTGAGTTCCAACAAGGCATTACCTCGGTTGTACCACGCCCAAGCAGCCTCCGGGTATAAATTTAAAGAGCGATCAAAACTCAGAACCGCCTTCTCGTAAAGCCCCATATCGATCAGTGTCAGTCCCCGGTTGTGCCAAATACTCGCCGCACACGGACTGAACTCCAGAGCCCGATCAAAACTGTTGAGAGCCTCCAACCAGCGGCCCAACTTTCCTAAAGCAATAGCCCGGTTGTGCCAGCCAAAGCTCGCATTCGGCTCCACCGCCAAAGCCTCATCAAAACTCTTCAGCGCCTCTAAGTGCCGTTCTAATTTCCCTAGAGCCATACCTCGGCCGAACCAAGCCTTATAATGATCTGATTGCAACTTCAAAGCTCTGTTAAAGTTTGCCAGAGCACCATGATCATCGTTAGCTTCGAGGTGGCGCGAACCCAGATGGTAGTACCAAGCCGCTTCCAAGTTTTGAATTAAGTTCATAATATTTTGTATCTATCTTAGGGATGATTCTACATGAAACCATACTTGGAGTAAAACTGTAATTCCACTAAACATCTAAAACATTTGATACATAGTGATTGCCCGTACACAGGACCAGTAACAACCTCAACAATTTGCGGTCGAAACTAACTATTTTCCTCTAGTAAAAAGCTCTTTTAGCTAACCGCACTCATCGCTTATTGAAGCTGCTGCGAATCTCAAATCTGCCTGAATTACCCCACTATTACCGCATCCCAAATTAGGTTTGCAGTCACACAAAGAGTGCTAGAGCGCCCAAAGTCCAACTGCAAATCTCATAGTGCTAATAGATCCAACTTCTGCTTGCCCACTTCAAGCAACCACAACCGCTGTTTTAGCATTCTCACTCAACATCAACTGACCTGTTCCATCAATACTAAAATCTTTCCCCAGCACAAAACCCTTGCCCATCAACCGCTGGCAGACAACCAGCGCAGTAATCCGGCGAATTTCTTCCATCACGTCAGCAGGAATCAAATAACTCAAACTCCAGATCACGGACTCGCAGTCAGACCAAATTAAACGCTCCATACTGACAATCATCAAAGCAGCTAAACTGTCAACAGACAGCCGCCCTCTGAGATCCGCAATCAAATCTTTACCAATTAAACTATTGCGACTCATCATCGCTATAGCCATTTTCCCAATTTCTTGTTCGAGTTCTAAATGATTCATGCTTGGCACTGGCTTTTATGTTTTTAAAGCACTACTAAGAGTAAAAACAGAAGACGCCACCAGGCTCTGCCATAGCATAGCTGGCGCAGGCTCTACCGCAACTCTTTTTAACAAAGTATACCTAAAGAAAGAGAAAAAATGTATCTAAAGGCAGATACGAAAATATTATTTTTTTGTAATTAATTGGTAAACCAATTCCTACCAGAGTTAATACCTGCACATCGAGTATTTGTACTCAGTCGGGGCCGGAGTAAAGTCAATCCATTGGAGAATTGGAGAAAGCGACCTCACGGATGAATTCAGAGGGGTTGTACCCGGGCTGCTTTCGGTCGAAGATTGGTAAATTCCCTACATAATAAGGAAGTAGTTACTTCGGAGAAAAAACAGCAATGGCTGCAAACCAGGCAGACATCGATATTGCCCCCTTGATCGACTACGGCCTGATCGACCCCACCGCTACGCCAGAGCAAGTAGAATACTGTTGCCAACAAGCAGAGAGATTTGGGTTTGTCACAGTTTGCGTGTATCCCGCCTACGTCAGACAAGCAGTTGAGCTGCTGCACGGCAAACGTCCCAAAGTCTGTACAGTTATAGGTTTTCCCACCGGTGCTTCGACTTCAACGGTGAAAATTTACGAAGCTCTAGAAGCTGCGGATAATGGAGCAGTAGAGTTAGATGTCTCTGTTAACTTAGGATTGTTAAAAGCTGGAAGAATCGACGAGTTCCACCGGGAATTAGCCCAAATTTGCGAAGAAACTAATCTCACCATCAAAGCAATTATCGAAAGTTCGCTCCTTTCCGATCCTGAAAAACAATTAGCAGCTGAGATTTGTATGGAAGCTGGTGTAGCTTACATCAAAACCAACACAGGCTTTTTTGGCCCGGCGAAAGTTGACGATGTGCGACTGCTAAAGGAAGTTACCAAGGGACGGATTGGGATTAAAGCGGCCGGCGGAATTCGTACTCATGAACAAGCTCTAGATTTGGTAGTAGCTGGGGCAACTCGTTTGGGAACTTCTCGTGGCCCCGAATTACTCCGCCAGCGCGATAATTTAGATAAAAGTCATTAGTCATTAGTTATTAGTTATTAGCAAAGCCTAATTGGTTATGGCTAATGGGGAATTGGTGCGCCCTTACGCACCCTACAACTAAAAGTTCTGCCTGCTGGAATGTTTTTGCTACTGTCTAGTAACAATACTTCGGACAGTTTTTGATGGCCAACAGTAGAATGACTGTTCCAGGTCGATCGACCAACGAGGAAAATGAAACTGTCCGAAGTATTGTAGTAAATCTAAAATTTAAAATCTAAAATCGAGTGACTCGAACTTACAAAGCAACTGGAATCAATCTCAAGAGTGCGCCCATCGGCGAATCCGATCGAGTGCTGACAATTTTGACGCGGGAATTCGGCTTAATTCGAGCCGTAGCACCGGGTGTTCGCAAACAACGATCGACCATCGGCGGTAGAAGCGAGTTATTTGTCGTTAACGAATTGCTAATTGCCAAAGGCCGATCGCTCGACAAAATTACCCAAGCCGACACGGTACAATCCCATCCGGGTTTGAGCCGCAACCTCGGAA
Organism: Microcoleus sp. Pol12B4; assembly: GCF_036701385.1. NCBI lineage: Bacteria > Bacillati > Cyanobacteriota > Cyanophyceae > Oscillatoriales > Microcoleaceae > Microcoleus > Microcoleus sp. Pol12B4. The sequence goes on from NZ_JAUBQR010000161.1 coordinate 7,163, forward strand.
AACTCTCCGCCGCGCAATATCTGGCCGAATTAGCGATCGCCACGGCCCTTTCCGACGAACCCCAAGAAGAACTCTTTTGGTTGCTGGGCGAACATTTGAGCCGTTTGGAGCGTTTGTCCGATCGCACAGAAATCGAATCCGCCGGCGTGCTTGTCGCCCACCTCTGCCACGGCATTTTTCACTTGCTAGCCTTAGCAGGCGTCGCGCCCCAAGTCCAAGTTTGCTGCGCCACCAGAGGGCCGCTCATCCCAAATTTCACCGATCCGAACTGGCAAACCGGGTTTAGTATACCCTCTGGGGGAACCTTCAGCTTGCCCGAGCTAGCTAACCTAGAGGCAGAACTCTCTTCAGAAATCGGTAGCTTGTACAAATCCGCCTCCCGTTCCCGGCAAACGAATGGCAGCAAGCACTTGACAAATTTTGATATCAATGCTAAGGAATTAGCAGCGCTGCAACAGTTGGCTAGTCCAGAACTAGGAGAGGGGATTGCCGATCGAACAACTTGGGTATCAGTAGAAAATATTTTGCGGCAATATGCCCAGTATCATTTAGGTTGCACGATTCGCTCGGGAAGCTCGATCGACACTTACCTAGAGAGTTTTGAGTTTTAAATTTTGAGTGTTGACTTAAATAGGTGAACGGGCGATCGTACATCGCACCCCCAGCCTGCGGGATACCCGAACCTGCCGGCCATTTCAGGTAAATTCTCAAGGTTGTTGCGACATCAGATAATAGATAGAGATAAAGTTACGAGATTATTAATAAACTTAGGGGTTAACACCTCAATTTGAAATTTCCATCCCCCCAACCTCCACCATCCCAGGCGAGCCACCCCAAATCCTATGATGCGACTGTCCGATTCTGATTTGACAATATCTGTTTTAGCTGTGACCCATCACAAAATGGAAGAACGAGAAAATTTTCCCGATTTTCGCTCGGAACCCGTCTTGGCCGATCGACAATGGAGCAACGTCGAACACCCAGAAATGGATAAATCTCCCACAACTCCCGAAACAGAGTCAAGCAACGGCAAAAGCCAACAACCCGAAGCAATTCCGCCTGTTCCCACACCAGAGCCAGCAGCAGAAGACTCGGAAGCATTAGCCGAAACTCCCGAAAAAGAAACGGGATTTCTGCCAGTGCTTAAAAACCCAAATTTTCTAGCATTGTGGAGTGGGCAAGTTTTTTCCCAACTAGCAGATAAAGTTTATCTCGTACTGACGATCGCCCTCGTAGCCAGCCGCTTTCAAGCGCCAGATCAAACCATCAGCAGGTGGGTATCGGCAATCATGATCGCCTTTACCATTCCCGCAGTGCTGTTCGGGGCTGCCGCAGGCGTGTATGTAGATCGGTGGTCGAAAAAAGCAGTGCTGGTAGCCACAAACCTGCTGCGGGGAGGCTTTGTTTTAACATTGCCCGTGCTGCTATGGCTCTCTGACGGGTGGGAACTCGGTCAACTGCCACTCGGATTCTGCTTGCTGCTGCTAGTGACATTCCTCGTTTCGACTCTAACTCAATTTTTCGCTCCTGCCGAACAGTCAGTGATTCCCCTAATTGTGGAACGCCGTCACCTGCTATCAGCCAACTCCCTTTACACCACAACCATGATGGGGTCGGTGATTATTGGCTTTGCAGTTGGAGAACCCTTACTAGCTTTAGCAGACACCCTATTTTCCAACCTCGGCGGCGGACTCGGCATCGGCAAAGAATTAGTAGTAGGCGGAAGTTACGCCTTCGCCGGAGTGCTGTTGCTGTCGATGAAAACAGGCGAAAAAAACGAAGTCGAACACGAACCGCCGCACCCCTTAGCAGATTTGCGAGATGGCCTGCGTTACATCAACGATCAACCGAAAGTCCGCAATGCTTTAATTCAACTAATTATTCTATTTTCCATTTTTGCAGCCTTGGCAGTTCTAGCAGTTCGGCTGGCAGAAATCCTCCCCGGTATGAAAGCCTCACAATTTGGCTTTTTGCTGGCAGCGGTAGGCGTTGGCATGGCTGCTGGGGCAGCGACAGTCGGCTATCTCGGCCATAAATTTTCTCACTCCCAACTGAGTTTAATCGGATCGATCGGCATGGCACTTGCTCTGATGGGCCTTTCTGCATTTACACACCATTTGTGGCTCTCGGTGCTGTTCATTACCCTGTTGGGTTTATTTGCCTCATTGGTGGGAGTGCCGATGCAGACTACAATTCAAGCAGAAACTCCAGAAGAAATGCGGGGAAAAGTCTTCGGGCTGCAAAACAATGCCACTAATATCGCTTTGAGTTTACCGTTGGCTTTGGCCGGGGTAGCGGAAACATTTCTGGGTTTGCCGACAGTATTTTTTGGTTTAGCAGGATTAGCGATCGCTGGGGGTGTCTTAACCTGGTATATTTCCCGTAGCACTAATAGCAAAGTCGATCGAATCTAAAAAATAACAAACTCTGATTTACTGGAATGCACATCGCTTGGCTAGGAAAAAAATCACCTTTTTGCGGTAACGTCACTTACTCCAGGGAAGTCACCAACGCACTATTAGACCGGGGATACCAGGTCAGTTTCCTGCACTTTGCCCAAGAAGCGGGCCCACTGGACAGGAACAATACGGGGTGGAACATGGCAAATAGTTCATGGGGAAAGGGAATTGCTCAAACCTCATATACCAATTCGCTATCGCCCGCTAGTTGCAACGAAGTCTCTTTACCCTGTCACTACAAGTCGCAAATTTATACGATTCCCACTCTCAAGTCCCGCACAGTGCTGATGAAATCTCTGCGGCGGCTCAAACCCGATGTTGTTCACGCTTCCCTGACGCTTTCGCCTCTAGACTTTTTGCTGCCGGAAATTTGTCAAGAATTGAATTTGCCTCTGGTGGCTACTTTTCACCCGCCGTTCGATCGCAAATTGCGGAATTTGACATCGGGAACCCAACACCTGATGTATCAACTGTACGCTCCGTTTTTGGCGAACTACGACTCGACGATCGTTTTTTCTCAGATCCAGCGGGATATATTGGTGAAGTTGGGAGTGCCACAGGAACGGGTGGCTGTGATTCCCAACGGTGTGGATGCTGTTAAATATTCTCCAGGGCCTTCGGGGTTGAAGTCGGAATTAAAGGCCGATCGAATTTTTGTTTACCAAGGCCGCATTGCCCAGGAGAAAAATGTCGAGGCTTTGCTCAAGGCATGGAAACAGTGCAATTTTGGCCCTGGGAACGTATTGGCGATCGTAGGCGACGGGCCCCTAGCCGCCTCCCTGCAACTTTTTTACGGCGAAGATGATGGCATTGTGTGGCTCGGATTTGTTGCCGAGGAGGAACGCCGGATCGAAATTCTGCGGGGTGCAGACGTATTTATTTTGCCTTCTTTGGTGGAGGGACTGTCGCTGTCGTTGCTGGAAGCGATGGCCTGCGGTTTAGCTTGTTTGGCAACGGATGCCGGTGCTGACGGCGAGGCCTTGGAGGAAGGCGCGGGGATAGTTTTGAACACTCAGCGGGTACGGAGTCAGTTGCAAACCTTGCTGCCGCTGTTTTGCGATCATCCTGAGTTGGGAATGCTTCTTGGTCAAAAAGCACGCCGACGGGCGATGGAGCGATACACTCTCAGTCAGAATATTACTGAGTTGGAAAAGCTTTATGCAGAGGTTTTGCAAAAGCAGCGCGTACTAATTCGCGGTTTAGCATGAATGTTGCTCGTTCCCCGGCTTTATCGGAAGACGCAGATTCGGAGGAAGAGCCTGCTCGGATTCCCAAAGGAGGCTCTTCCCTCTGGCTATCGGTTGCCAGGAAGAGCCGGGAAGTTGATCCATCCGTTAGATGCGAAGAAAGCGAATCCCTTGCCGCACTTTTCTACCCTCCCGGGCGCAAATAATCCAAAAGTCGATCGCCCGAATCGGCCCGAATCAAAGCAACCACAACATCCGGCAAACTTCCCAAACTCGGATAAACAAAATAACGCGGTTCCCACCGCGGCCCAAACTTATCTTTAAAACTGTGCAATCCCTTAAAATTATAAAACTTGCTCAAGTGTTCCGAAAGATAAATCAAAACCTTTTCCAACCGCCCAGATTTCTCAGCTTCTCCCACTCCCGCCATAGCAGACAAACCCAAATCAAATTCTTCATATCCCAATTCTTGACAATGCTGCAACATCGAAGCAAACAAACACTCCATCGTGCCATTTTCTACCTCAGTGCGACGCCGCATTAAATCAACTCCAACTACTCCATCTCCCGCCGATATCATATTAGCAAAAGCAATAATTATACCGTCGGGAGTGTGGATGGCTGCGGCGCGAGTTTCCCGCACATATGCCTCGTCAAACCAACCCACCGAAAATCTTTTTTCCGCACCCTGAACCATTTGCAGCCACTCTTCGCTCACGAGTTTCATTTGCCGCATCAATTCGGAACTTAAAGGAGGTTCGTAAAATTCGATTTGATAACCGGCTTTTGTAAGTCTGTTGATAGCAGTTCTCAAGTTTTGATTGCTCTTGCCTTTGAGAGTAAAAGTTTTGAGATTAACAATAGCTTCTTCGCCAATTTGCACCACTCGAAAACCGAGAGTAGAATACATTTCTAGATCCTGGGGCAAAGTTTGATAAAATGCTGGACACCAATCATTGCGATAGCAAAATTCTTGAAACCCTAGAATTGCTTCTTTGCGGTCTTCAGCAGGCCCGATGGGGTCTCCCAAAGCGATCGCACCTCTACCTTTCGGCACATAGGCGATCGTACTTTTTCCCGAAGGACTAAAATAATAAGATTTATCCGGAAGCAAGGCCAGTATTGCTAGCGTTGTCCGCCCATATATTGCTACAACTTCTTGAGCTTTATTCCGTTCCGAAATAGTTGCCGAATTTCGCAGCAGCACCGGCCGCAGCAGCATCAAGAGTGCGTAACCAAGCGTTACCGCACCTACAGCATAAATCGAATCTGCAAAAAAGTTAGCAAACCGAGTTTGCGGAACCAACCCCGCATTGTCCGCCGTAAAAAACATGGCAAAAGTCTGGAACAAAGCTGTGTCTAAATCAAAATTAACCGCTTGTCCGTTAACTTTAAAACCCCCATCCAGAATGTAAAAACCCGCCGTCCCGTAAGCCAGCGTAAACAGCAAAGCCCCCACCAAAACCCTGATTCCTTGAGCAATTGAAGGGCGATATGATTTAGCTGTAAACGTCTTCCGCATCACCAACAAATGAAACAGCAGCACCCCAGAAAGCAAACTTTCTTCAACATCCAATCCCTTGACTAAATGAATTACAATAGAAACGATTAACAATCCCACTGTCAGCAACCAAGCAATCCGCTTGCGCCGCAACAAATTAGTTGCCAGAGTTAGCAGCATAAATCCGATAACTGCTGCAAAAAAATGGCCGCCTGCGCGCACAGGAAAAGGAAAAAACGGCTCCAACCAATTTCGGCGATCGGGTAAACTGGGAGTTACAGCAGACAGCAAGTTAATAACTCCTAACAATCCGGTTAAAAATGATGCAGTCCAGAGTCCAATCCTAGTTTTTTGGGGTAACACTGTTGACCTTTCTAATTTTTCTGTGTTGCCAGTGATATTTTAAACAGTTTTCCAACATAGCTCAAAGAATCAGCTAAATGCTTGTGCCAATAATTCCAACCGACATCCGGGCCAACAATCCCGTGTCCTCCCGGAAATTTGTTAAACTCATTGTCTATACCCAAACTGTTTAATTGCTCGTGAAACTGTTGAGTGGAAATCAGAAATTTTTCGTCTGCTTCTCCCGCATCCAAATAAGCGCGCAACTGCTTTTTATCTTTAACAAGGAGTTTTTCCACTAAATATTTAGGACTGTTAGCCTTGCCACTTTGATCGGTAAAATAACCACTGTGGCTGAACAGAATATTAAAATTATTCAAGTAGCGCAAACCGATATTAAAAGCTCCCCAACCCCCCGAAGATTGTCCTCCCATTGCCCATAATTTGGGGTCTTCCAGCGTTCTGTAGCGCGATTTTACGATGGACACTAACTCCGAGCCGATCGCGCTTCCAACCTTACCGTTGGGCCCGTCAAAATACTGCGGGTCCCACAAAGGACTCGTACCCCGCTTGTCGTTCCCGTCAGGAGTAATTACAATCGATGGCGGCAATCTTTTGCTTTTATATAAATCGTGAAGCACAGAAGTAACAGCAGCTTTGTCCTGATAAGCGCGCGCGTCTCCGTGCCCGCCGTGCAGCAAAAAAATCACTGGATAGGGCTGTTTCGGGTTTTTTGCGTACCCCGGTGGCAAAATTAAACCGTAGGTGCGCTCTGAATTCATAGCTGCACTTTTATATGTTTTGAGTTGAAAATTTAAGTCAGCATCAGCCACTACTTTCGGAGGGTCTAACTGAGGTGCTCCGGCAATAAAAACGTACCAGTATCCACTAGCACCGAGGAGGAGGATTGTACCCGCACCGATACCTAAAACTTTTCCCAGCCACTTAGGCATACTTTCAATCTCTCTTTTTTATCTGCGATCGCAATCCGTACATTATATGCAAGTATATTGTAGAACTGTAGGTGAGGTCGATCGCACATTCTGCAGCTAAACTGCAACTGGCTCTGGGGCTCGTTCCACGGCTAAACTACAACGAGGTTAAATTCTTAAATTCTTTAATCTAAAATGGTATGACTTATCGAAATCCCGCTCCTACAGTTGATATTATCATCGAATTAGCCGATCGCCCCCATCGACCGATCATACTCATCGAACGCCGCAATATTCCCTACGGCTGGGCACTTCCCGGCGGTTTTGTCGATTACGGGGAAGCGGTAGAAACGGCGGCAAAACGCGAAGCTTTAGAAGAAACAAGCTTAAATGTAGAATTAATTGAGCAATTTTACGTTTATTCCGACCCCAATCGCGACGCCCGCGAACACACTATCAGTATTGTATTTTTGGCTTCTGCAACGGGCGAACCTCAAGCCGCCGACGATGCTAAAAATTTACAGATTTTTGAATCTTGGCAGATTCCCCATCAATTATGTTTCGATCACGATCGCATTTTGCGCGATTATTGGCGTTACCGTCATTATGGATTGCGTCCGCGTTTGTAGGGTGAGGATTTGTTAACGGCAGATGCACGCGGATTAACGCAGATTGATTGCTATGATTTATCGGTGTTAATCTGCGGTTAAATTCATTAAACTAAATTCTATGGCAAGCTTGACAATATTAGGCGGAGGTGCTTGGGGTTCAGCACTGGCAAATCTGGGAGGCAAAAAAGGCGATCGAGTTAATTTGTGGTCGCGCAGCAGTTCTTTTAATCTAGAATCAGTTATAACAGGTGCGGATGTTGTTGTTTCCGCAGTTTCGATGAAAGGAGTTGGAGCAACGGTCGATCGACTGCTTGCCTTAGAGTTAAGTCCCAGTACAATTATAGTTACCGTCACCAAAGGTTTAGACCCCGCGAGTACGCGCACTCCATCTCAAATTTGGCAAAATGCCTTTCCTAACAATTCAATAGTCGTACTTTCGGGCCCCAATCTTTCGGAAGAAGTTCAGCAGGGATTGCCGGCTGCAACGGTAGCGGCGAGTTTGGATTTAGCGGCGGCCAAGCAAGTGCAAAATATTTACAGTTCTGATATTTTTCGGGTTTATGTGAATGAAGACCCGCTGGGGACTGAGTTAGGTGGAACTTTGAAAAATGTATTTGCGATCGCTGCTGGTGTTTGCGACGGTTTACAATTAGGAACTAATGCTAAATCTGCTTTGCTGACTCGCGCTTTGCCGGAAATGATTCGGGTGGGAGTTCGTTTGGGAGCTCGCGCAGAAACTTTTTATGGTTTGTCTGGTTTAGGAGATTTGCTCGCTACTTGCAATAGTCCTTTATCTCGCAATTATCGGGTTGGTTTCGGATTGGCTGAAGGCAAGTCTTTAGAGCAAATTTTGCAGGAATTGCAGAGCACTGCTGAGGGAGTCAATACTACTAATGTGTTGATTGATTTGGCCAATCAACGCGGCATAGAAGTGCCTGTTTCTCGTCAAGTTTATCGCTTATTAAATGGTGAAATTACTGCCGAACAAGCCGTTTTATCGCTGATGGAACGAGCTTTGAAACCGGAGATTTTATAATCTGTACGGCTAGATA
>NZ_JAUBQR010000162.1:0-15225 GCF_036701385.1 Microcoleus sp. Pol12B4
AGCAAAGATGCTGGACGAGCCAAGAACTTCATCCGAGATACAGAAGAGAAGGTTAAGGAAACTGCCAAGACAAATGCTTCTAAAGTCGATCGAGCATCGGAGGATGGTAGTGTAGTAGAGCGCAAAGCTAAGAAAGATGCGGCCACAATTGAGAAAAGAGCATCGGAAGATTCAGCTCGGACTCAGAAAGCAGTAGATAATACCAAGAATGCTGTAGAGAGCGCTGTTGACAGCATCAAGGGTGTTTTTAGCAAGTAGACAATAAATTAAGTAGGTAAGCGCAAAAAAACAATAATATCTTGCAGGGGCTTGTAGGGGCGGCTTTAGGGCTTATCTACAGTAAGGGCGAGTCGATCGTTGCAGAACCCGCCCTCTCCCCAAGAAATGTTTATTTGTACTTACTTACTTGAAACTGAAAGATTGATGTACATTTACCAAGACCTATAGACGGCTCGTGTAAGCGACCCCAAGCCCTTGTTTAAAATTGCCGCAAAAAGCGCAAATCGCTAGCATAAACCCGGCGAATGTCGTCGATTTCATAAAGTACCATTGCGAACCGCTCGACACCAAAACCGGCCGCAAACCCAGTATATTTTTCTGGGTCTAAACCCACTCCTTTAAGAACATTAGGATCGACGGTTCCGCAGCCCAAAACTTCCAGCCATTTGCCGTTCCACTGCAAATCAACTTCAGCAGAAGGTTCTGTAAACGGAAAGTAACTCGTGCGGAAACGAATCGGCAAATCTTGCCCGAACATTTGCCACAAAAACTCTTTAATCGTGCCTTTCAAGTCAGTAAATGTCAGACCTTCATCAATTGCTAAAAGTTCAATTTGGTGGAAGACTGCTGCGTGAGTAGCATCGACAGTATCGCGGCGGTAAACGCGGCCGGGAGAGACAATCCGAATCGGCGGTTTGTGCTGTTCCATGTAGCGAATTTGCACTGATGATGTCTGAGTCCGCAGCAAGTCTCCGCCTGGTAGGTAAAATGTATCTTGCATATCCCGCGCCGGGTGGTCTGGCGGGGTGTTGAGCGCCTCAAAGTTGTAATAATCTGTTTCCATTTCCGGGCCGTTGGCGACGGTGTAGCCGAGGCCGACAAAGATATCGATAGCGCGGTCTATGACGGCGTTTAAGGGGTGAACGCGACCTTGGGGGCGAAAAATCCCCGGCATGGTGACATCGATGGTTTCTGAGGCTAATTTGGCTTGGATTTGGGCGGTTTGGAGGGCGGCGCGCTTGTCTTCTAAATCGGCTTGCAGGGCTTCTTTGACAGTATTGGCGATCGCACCTACTTTGGGCCGCTGGTCTGCCGACAGTTTGCCCATCATGCCTAAAATTTGAGAGAGTTGGCCTTTTTTGCCGAGGTAGCCGACGCGCAACTGTTCGAGTTGTTCGAGGGTATTGGCAGTGGCGATCGCACTTTTGGACTCTTGACCGAGGGTTTCTAGTTGAGTTTCAATGTCGCTTAGCTGGACAGTCATTTTGATTTTAGATTTTAGATTTTAGATTTTAGATTGATGGCAGTTTTGGGCCAAGTTGAGTTTAGCGCAATTTGGGCTCTACAGTCTTGTTGATTTTAGATTTTAGATTTTAGATTTTAGATTTTAGGTTTACGGATAATTTGTAATAGGTTATTGGATATTAGAGCGATCGCCCTAGTTGAATGTAGTTTAGTATTGTTATAAGGCCTCTAAAAATTTCAATGAAACTTTTAATTAGCAACGACGACGGCATCTTTGCACAAGGCATCCGCAGCCTCGCCAACGCTCTCGCCGCCGCTGGTCACGACGTGAGCGTAGTTTGTCCCGACAGAGAGCGCTCCGCTACCGGCCACGGCCTTACCCTGCACCAACCCATCCGCGCCGAAATTGTCGAATCTATTTTTGATCCCGCAGTCCAAGCTTGGGCCTGTTCGGGCACTCCCGCCGACTGCGTGAAACTCGCTTTGTGGGCTTTACTTGACAAACCGCCGGATTTTGTCCTTTCCGGTATCAACCACGGGCCCAATTTAGGCACGGATATCATCTGTTCGGGTACGGTTTCGGCAGCAATGGAAGGAATTATGGAAGGGATTCCCAGCATTGCTTTCAGCCTCGCCAGCTTTACTTCGCAGGAATTTGGGCCGGCGGTGGATTTCGCTGTCACCTTGCTGGCACAGTTGGAAAAACAGCCAATGGCCAAACCCATGCTGTTGAATGTCAACATACCAGCAGTCACACAAGCAGAAATTACCGGAGTTGCGATCGCACGTCAAGGCATTCGCCGCTATTTCGACATATTTCAAAAGCGCACCGATCCGCGCGGCAAAACTTATTATTGGCTGGCTGGGGAATTGTTAGAAGATGTAGAAGAAAGCGCCGATTCGGCGGTGCCGCATGATATTCCTACAGACGTACAAGCTATTCGCGACAACAGAATAACCGTAACTCCCTTGCAATATAATCTCACCTGTGCTCCGGACTTGCACTCGTTGCGGGATTGGCAATTTGAAGGTTTCCCCAAGCAGTGAGCTCCGATCGACCCGATTGGAGCGGTAAACTAGGAATTAAGGAAAAGTGCCTCTCAAGGTCTATACCTTAAGCGTTAACACAGGCTCCCAATTACTTGTTAGTTTTTTTTAATCAAGAAAAACAGTTATGAACGCTCCCACCTATAACACTCATTCTGTCACTTGCCCGATCTGCAACCGTTCCAGCGTCGTAGGTCCAGTCGGGATGGTAAGTGGACTATTCACTTGTCCCCACTGCCATTCTCATATGGTAATTAGCTGGAGCGGTCATTTTGTGCGCGATCCTTTTAGTCTCAAACAACTGACGGTGGGAAAGATGCTCAGGCGCGAGAGCAGACCGTTAGCTCGCCTTCAGCGGGATTTTGGTCTGGGTAAGCCTTTTCCGCTGATTGCAATTTTGGGCAGTGTGGTCTTTTTCGGGTGTGCGCTAGCCGCTACGGAACAATCGCTACCCCGACAGAATTCACTTCAAGGATTTTTAGAGTGGGTGAGCGGAACTGGTAATTCCCAAGATGTCTCACGTTAACATTTCTTAAAAAAGATTGTGACAGATACTGCGTGCAAATATCTATTCCTTTAGGTAGAAATCACACTATTTTAGCAATTGCATCCATCTTAAGCTATGGGTAAGCACTTAGATGCCGTGTCCTTCTTCCTGTGTCCAAAAACGTCAAAGCCCCAGTCAGGCAGGGGTTAAAACCCCTGCCTGAAAGCTCAAGTCTGGTGGGCTTAAGTCTCACGAGGGTGTTTCGGATTAAGTTGACAAATATCACATCGCTCAATTTAGAAACTCAGCAATTTTTCTAACTGCTGCTTCCAAAATTGCTGGCGACTCGACTAAGGCAAATCGCACGTAGCCTTCTCCTGATTTCCCGAAACCTGCACCGGGGGAAGCTGCGACTCCTGCACTCTGTACTAACTGAGTGCAAAATTTTACGGAATCTTGGGCCCAAGGTTCCGGCAGTTTCGCCCAGACGTACATGGTGGCGGGGGGTACAGGCACTTGCCAGCCGATGCCCTGTAGCGCGTTTACAAAGGCATCCCGCCGTTTTCTGAAGGTTTCTACGCTGGTTCTGACGGTATCTTGAGGGCCGGTTAATGCGGAGATCGCTCCGTTCAAAATCCCTCGGTATTGGTTGAAGTCCACTGCGGCTTTTACCTGACGCAGCGCTGCAATTAGTTCGGAATTGCCGATCGCATATCCGACCCGAAAACCTCCCATACTGTAGGATTTGGATAGTGTAAAAAACTCGATCGCCACACTCTTATCTCGATCCGCCTGAAAGATGGACGGCGCCATCAATTTTCGATATTCTTCCTCGTTACCAGACTCTGCCTCTATGAGAGAATTGCGATCGTCAAACACCAAATCCACATAAGGGAAATCGTGAACTAAAACCAGCCGGTGTTCGCGACAAAAAGCCACGGCTTTCTCAAAAAAAGCAACCGGGGCGATCGCAGTTGTAGGATTGTGAGGATAGCTCAAAACCATCATCTTCGACTCAGCCAACACTGCTGTGGGAATATCTTCAAATATCGGCAAAAACGCATTTTCTGCTAATATCGGCATCGGATAAATTTGACCGCCGGCTAAATGCACACCGCCCGCGTGGGAAGGATAGCCCGGATCGAGCAACAAAGCAAAATCTCCAGGGTTAAGTACAGCTAAAGGCATATGCGCCGTGCCTTCTTGGGAACCGATTAACGGCAGCACTTCTGTTTCTGGATTGACTGCAATCCCAAATTTTTGCTTGTACCAAATAGCTGCTGCTTCCCGAAAATCTCTTGTGCCGTTAAATAGCAAATAGCCGTGAGTGCTGGTGTCGGACAGAGAATGGGCGATCGCATCTGTAATGTGAGCAGCCGCCGGCAAATCCGAAGAACCCAGAGACAAGTCAATCACATTTTGCCCCGCTGCTCTAGCTTGAGCTTTTGCCCGATCCATATCGGCAAATACATTAAATTGCAGTGGCTCTAAACGTTTAGCAAATTGCATATTTTCTGTAATTTTGGGAGATAGTGAAGCTTTTTATATTGGGTAAATTATTATTTATTTTTATCTTGCATTTTTATTGGCTTTGTAAAAGTTTTTACTAACCACAGAGAGCACAGAGGGCGCAGAGTCAGAGAGGAACATTGAGGAGAAAAGAGAGATGTAAAAAAAATTGCGATAGCTATAATTATAAGTTGGGAGTTGGAAACTCCCGAATCATATCCAAACTTTATAAGTGAGCGTCGAGCAAACCGACCAAAGTTTGTTTAGTAATAGCGCCCTCGTGAGAAAGCACTACTTCGGCATTTTTAAACAGCCTGAGAGCTGGGACTCCTTCTACTTTATACTGCTTGACAGTATTAGGATTGGGGTCAATTTCCATTTTAACGACTTTCAGGCGATCGCTGTAGTTGGCCGCCACCCAGTCTACCGAAGGCGCGATCAGTTTGCAAGGCCCGCACCAACTCGCCCAAAAATAGGCAAGCACTGGTTGCTCTGCTTTCAGCACTTCTGTTTCAAATTTTTCGTCGTTAATGACAATTACACTGTTGCTCATGGTTCTGCGATTATTTTTTCTATTTATTTCTACAGCATCGGCTCTGTAAAATTTACACAAACTTAGAAAACCGGCTCAAAAGACTGTTACTAAGTTTAAAACATTCTGCGAATTATTGAGTGCAAACTCAGGACTGGGGACTGATGGCTAATTCTGTATGGCGTTTAATTCCACTGTTGTCGGCGCCTGGTAGGGTGCAGATGGCGATCGACCAATGGCTGCTGGAACAGCATCTAGCGGGCAAAAATCCGCCAACTCTGCGATTTTATACTTGGCAACCGGTGGCGATTTCCTTGGGCTACCACCAGCGCAGGTGGCCGGAGTTTTGGCAGCATTTGTCTTGGCAGGGAATGGCTGTGGAGTTGGTGAGGAGGCCCAGCGGCGGGCGCGCCGTACTTCACCAAGGGGATTTAACTTATGCAGTTGTGGGGTCGGGATTTGGAAGCAGCCGTATGAAAGCTTATCAGGCTATTTGCGAGTTTTTGATTGAGGGTTGGAGGGCGATGGGTTTGGATTTGCAGTACGGGGAAGCTGGAAGGGGCTATATTCACAATCCGAATTGTTTTGGTACTGCCACAGGTGCGGATTTAATTACACTTGATGGTTGCAAGTTAATTGGTAGTGCGCAATTGCGACGGGGTGATGCTATTTTGCAGCACGGTTCGATGCGTTTGCAGCCGGATGTTAAATTGTTTTCTCAAGTGTTTGGGGAGGAATTAATTCCTGTGAAATTACCTCTATCTGAAGGAGGGGATAATTTGATTGCAACTGTAATTGATGTTGTGAGTGCGGCAGCTTGTCGGTGTTTTGCAATTGATTTGAAAGTGCAGGCACTTTCGGATCGGGAATGGGAGGATATTTTGCAATTAACAAGTAATAAGCTGTTTGACATTTAATCTGCATATTTGGCGGCGGACTTTCCGGCAGCCTTTTCTCAACAGCCATCTTGGCTGTTATACAATAAAAATTATTTGTTGGGTGACTGCCATATTGGCTGTTACTAATACAAGTTAAAAACTGGTACACTTATTGTATTAAAACTTTTCTGGCTCGTTGCTGTAACGCCACCAGAAAAGTTAAATTTAAATGCAGTACAGCTTAGGGTTGTGGCTCAATTTGAACGATCGGCTCTTGGGCAATTTTGCCCAATGTCACTGAATCCAGCAAGCTTTCCCAATCAGCAGCTAATTCTGTATCGTTAGGATTGGCTTGGCGAGCGGCAGCTAAGGTGCTGAGGGCATCTTGCCAAATCCCATTTTCAGCATAAATAACGGTTTTCTGGCGCGGATCTGCCTGATCTAATTGACGGCGGATATCTGCACTGATTTCAACTCGCCGTACAGTACCGCTTTCGATCTGATCGCTCGATCGGTCTTGAGAGTCGCAAATCACTGTCAAATTCCAACGGTAACTTTTGCCTACTTCCAAGGGTGGCACATTTTGGTTAGCGGGGATATTAACGCCGATCACCCCTGATAAATTTCTAATTGTGACATCCTGTTTATAAATCTGGTTGCCGCTTTCATCTTCTAGGGTAAATGTGGCTAATTCTGCCTCTGTTTGAGGCAAGTAGAAAAAGAAAGTTGGATAGTCGGAAACAGTCCGTCCCAGCTTATTTTTAGGCACTAAGGCTGTGAGACCTTGCTGACTAATGCTCGCGCAGCCACCGCGTATAGGCCGTCTCGGTTGAGTGGGGGGGCGATCGTCGATATCTTCACGGGGCTGAATGAAGCGCGGTCCTCCCGATTCAGTGGATGGCTTGCCATCTGTGCTTGGAGTTGGCGGACCGAAGCGCGGCCCTCCCGATTCAGTGCCTGGCTTGCCCGGCTCCCTTGGTATTGGCTGTCCCAGACCTGCAAATTGGCAAGCGTTAAATGCTCCTATTAATATGGAAACAAATGCGAGCAAATTTAGCCAAAAATTAGTCATTTTTTTCATAGGAGTTCCCTGAATTTTTAAAGTTATTTTGTCTCTTTTTACTTTCCCGGTCTTGCTTCTCCCAAGACGCGGTAGACATTAACTTTTTGTTCCCTGCCTTTTAATGGTAAAGCTCCCCAAGATTCTACTTCAAATTTGTCGGCCAGATGCAGAAAGGTTTCTTCTGCAATCAATATCCGGCAAGTGTCGTCTTGCCGATCCTTTTCACAGCTTTCGAGCCGAGAGGCAATATTTACGCTGTCGCCGATCACTCCATATTCTAAACGGGTTGAGCCTCCCAGACTACCCACCATCACAGGCCCAGTAAAGATGCCTACTCGCATTTTTGCGGACGGCAAACCCCGATCGAGCCAATTTTGATTCATTTGTGGCAAGCGGGAACTGATCGCTAGAGCGCAAGATACGGCGCAGCGAGCATCTTCTGCTATTTCTTCGGGAGTTGTGCGGGGAATGGGTACGCCAAATACTGCCAGCATTCCATCTCCGGTAAATTTATTAATCACGCCTTGATGTTCTTGGACTTCTTGGGCCATTGCTGATAAATACTCATTTAACCAACTCATTACTACTTCTGGCGGTAGTTTTTCGCAGATTGTACTAAAACCCTGCACGTCGGTGAGGACGATCGTTGCAGTAACTTTTTGCCCTGGCAATAACCCTGATTCGAGCAGATGGACGCGCTCTTTCCACAGGGCATTTGCGATCGCGGGTGAAGTTTGTTGTCCTAATAACTTCATCACAATCCCTTCCTGTTGCCTCGACTGCTCGTACTTATAGGTAACTGCAACTGCTGCGGTGATTAAAAGTGCCAGGGTAGGGGCCATTAGAGGTATCCACGCCTGTTGCATGAAGAGGAAAAAGGTGAATCCGAATAATGAACCGCAAGCTGCGATCGCACTTCCCATCAAATTCAGGGATTTTTCTAGCCGCCAAGCTAAACAGCCGCCCACTGCACTCCAAACAGCGATCCAGAGAATTTCTTGCCATTCGTCCCAATACCAAAATAGCCCTTTGCCGTCTAAAGCTGCACTGAGAATTTGGCTGGTGGCAGTGGCGTGAATTAATACCCCAGGCATCAGGCGGTTTCCGCTGGCAGTAGCGCTGTAAGGGCTGGAGAATAAATCTTTGACAGTTCGGGCTGTAACGCCTATTAGCACTATTTTACCCTTCACCAATTTAGGATCAACTTTTTGCTCCAAAACTTGAGTTAGTGTCACGCTCTTTGCTATATTTTCAGCAGATCGGTAATTGAGTAACACTTGATAGCCTTGGGCATTAATGTTTTGATAACCTCCTGAGTCCGATTGCAATTTGGAAAATACTGTTTTATTAGCCTGAATTTCTTGTTTTTCTGTCAATTTAGAATCTATTTTTTGGCTATCCAAATATGCAAAAGCTAGCCGCATTGACAATGAAGTATGTGTAGTTTTACCATCGCCAGCAAACATCAAATTTCGACGCACTCTACCATCGGGATCTAGGACTAAATCGTTAAATCCTACCCGTTCTTTTTGTATATTGGGAGGTGGCGGAGCTCGATCGTACTCTGAGTTACCGATGAAGGTAATGGGAAATACTTTGGGGTTTTTCAGTTGAGTTGCTAATTCTGCATTTCCCGGTTCGTAGGGAGTAGGGCGAATTATATCTATGCCAATAGCTGTGGGTTCAAGACGAGCTATTTCTGCGATCGCTTTTGCTAAAGTGCGATCTGAAATTGGCCATTTTTCAATAATATTAATGTCCTGATCGGTGATTGTTACTACCAGCAACCTAGGGTCAGGACCCGCATCAGGACGCAACTGCACCATCACGTCGAAAGCATTTAATTCCAGTGGTTGCAACCAGCCTAAATGCCGCACTCCTAATAGAGCTCCTGTCACGGTAATGCAGATAATAGTAAGAGGTTGCAAGTCAAGGAAGGGGAAGGAATGAGTTAAGTTTTTCCAACTCCAGCCTTTATCCTTCAACTGACGATGAAATTGATGAAAGAATTTGGGCATATTGATAATTATTTTTTCAACTCTCCTTGAAAAAATGCACCCCATCTTAAATTGCCAAATTTTTAATTTTCCTGTGCGGTTTTGGCGATCGCACTTAACTGCAATCCCTGCGGATAGCTGTTTTCTTCTTTGCTGCGCTTGATGTCGGCGATTGAAATCTGGGGTTTGAGGTATTTTGCCAAAACTTTAACCACGTCACCCCGATCGATCGTCCCCGCTACTGAACCAATCGGCGAGAGGACGATGATTCGGGGGAGTTGACGGGCTTCCATGCTGTTAATTACTTCTGCGATGGATGCTTTTTCGGAAACTGTGGGGGTTTTTCCCAGGGGTTTCAAAATGTTGTGCAAAGTCTGAACTTGCCATTGACTGCGTTCTGTGAAGCGGATATCGTCGATCGACACTAACCCCAAATCCCGACCGTTTGTCGCAGCAATGTAAAATGGAAACGGATTGACTTCTAACAAATAGCGATCGGCAAATTCTCGCAGAGTCAAATCTGCATCTACAACTCGAAACTCGCGACTCATCGCATCGCTGGCTTTAATTTTGAGCAGGGCTTCTTGCAGCGAAGTAACTTGGCTATAAGCAGTGGCATTGCGAATGCCAAACCAGCCGATCAGCGCAATCCACAAGCCGCCGTACTCGCGCGCTAAAAAGCATAAACTCAGCCCCAAAGCAACAGCCAGCCAACCTAAAACTTGTCCTGTTTTTGCCGCCCAGCGAACGCCGGCAAATCGAGAGCCGGTGATTTTCCAAATGGCTGCTTTTAAAACTTGTCCTCCATCCAAAGGCAGACCGGGAATTAAGTTAAATAATCCCAAAACGAGATTGATTAGTGCTACCCTTTCGGTGACAATTGCTAGCAAACTTCTCGGAGGAAGAACTTGAGAACCCAAACCGAGGATTAAAAACAGCGCAAAGCTGACTAGAGGGCCGGCAATGGCTACTTGAAAAGCTTGACCGGGAGTTTTTGATTCCGAGTCGATCGAAGCTACTCCGCCAAATAAGAATAAGGTAATAGAATTAACTTTAATGCCTTGCGATATCGCCGCCAAGCTGTGTCCTAGTTCGTGCAAGAGCACGGAAGCAAACAGTAGCAGAGCTATTGCTAACCCCGCACTCCAGGAGAGCGTAGGCCCCCACACGCGGTAACTGCTGGCGTATTCGCGGGTTGCTAAGGCTAAAATTATAAACCACGAATAATCTATAAGTAGGGGGATGCCAAATAAAGAGCCGATTCGCCAACCTGTCTGCATGAAGTTTCCTGGGAAAGGAGAGCAAGAAAGAGTTTCTATTATATCTTTTCTACCCCTTGCCTTTGCCTTTCCCCTGATTTTTACAGAACTCCGGCGTTACCCAAGCCCAAGATTACTCCGGCTCCGAGCAAGTGGCCGAAGCTGGCTGTTGCCAGCAATTCTGGTACGCCGAAGCCTTTGAACATTCCAGGGAGTGCAACGGGTAAAGCTGGGCCCTTGCCTCGGTTTTGCTTGGAGATCCCGTAGTAGCCGATCGTGATCGCCAGCAAATTACATAAAATCATTGTCAGCCCTACCAGTGGCGACCACTCCGGTGTTGAGGGAGCGGTAGATTGTACGGCTAACAGCAAAGATGAGGTGATCATGTTCTTATCTCCTGATTTCACAGATAAATTGATTTCCAAGATTATAAAAAGCGGTTTGCATTAAACTAAGATTTGTTTTAATAGTTAACAATTCGTTGATATTTTGATACAACTGCGGAACCGAGGAGGAAGAGTGCGGGTTAAAATTTGCGGAATCACTAAATTAGACCAAGGAATTGCGATCGCCCGCTTGGGAGCCCAAGCTTTGGGGTTTATCTGTGTGCCGGCTTCCCCGCGCTATGTCAGCCCAGAAACAATTCGCCTGATTGTCGAGCAGTTGCCGGAAAATGTCGATCGCATCGGCGTTTTTGCCAACACCACCATAGAAAATATCTGTCAAGTAGCGGCAGAGTCAAATTTAAGCGGGGTGCAGTTACACGGAGATGAAACAGCGGAATATTGCGATCGACTGCGGGAGTTTTTGCCGGGAATTGAAATTATCAAAGCCCTGAGAGTTAAGACTCCTGAAACTTTAGCCACCGCTGCTGTTTATGCTGTTCG
The DNA here is from genome assembly GCF_036701385.1 of Microcoleus sp. Pol12B4. NCBI lineage: Bacteria > Bacillati > Cyanobacteriota > Cyanophyceae > Oscillatoriales > Microcoleaceae > Microcoleus > Microcoleus sp. Pol12B4. The sequence goes on from NZ_JAUBQR010000162.1 coordinate 11,124, forward strand.
TGTCGATACTTTACTGCTCGATGCTTACCACCCAGAGCAATTGGGTGGTACTGGTAAAACGATCGACTGGATGATGTTATCAGAGTTTAGACCGCAGTGTCCTTGGCTGTTGGCGGGCGGTTTAACACCTGATAATATTTTAAATGCAATTGATAGGGCGATCGGCAATAACTTCAGCGGTGTTGACCTTTCTAGCGGCGTAGAAATAGCGCCTGGAGATAAAGATTTGACCAAAGTTTCTCAGTTGTTTGCTAATTTAAGTCAACTTGCTCATCATTGATAAATTGGCAATACCAAGTTCGCGCTTTTTATCGGATTTATTCTTTAGTCTGCTTGGGCGAAGCCTGCCGTAGACTAGGCAGACTTCGTTTGTATAGTAGCGGTTTCAACCGCAGTTTATTTCCTTTATTGTTTTATCGGCGGATCTCAAAAGTGCGCTCGCCCTCCGGGTCTTCGTATTCCAAAACCAACTCACTAACCGTAGCACCGGTGGGGCCGCGGCGGCACCAACTAATCATTCCTTCCACAGCTTGTTTGGATCCTTCCAAGACAGCCTCGACGCGCCCATCGGGGAGATTTCTTACCCAGCCGCCCAGGCCGAAATACTTTGCTTTATTCCTCGTTGAATATCGGTATCCTACTCCTTGAACTAATCCGGAAACAAAAACGCGGACTCTGACGGGCGGCAATGATTGGTTTTGCATAATAAACGGCTCAACTTACTACTAACATCTGTGTGAAAATTTTAAGGATCAGTTTGATTATGTTAAATTTTAGTGCGATTCCCTTCGGGATAGCTCCGCTTCCAGTCCTGCCGGGACTCCTGATACGCCGCGTTACCCTGGCTTTTTCAACTATTCCCGATTTCACTGATTGGCTGGTTGCAGCTATGCTCGCGCTGGTTTACACTTTAATCGCTCTTTCCGTGGGTTTTTGGTCGGGATTTCTGAAAGTAGACGTGCAAACCTCTCGGCGTACAATTGTGGGAGTGCTTCTTGGCTGTTTGTTAAGTCCGGGCATCACCGAGGAATTACTGTTCCGCGTGTTAATGCTGCCACACCCGTTCGAGAAGGCTTCTGGGTTAATGCTGTGGTTTTGGGGATGCGCGAGTTTGGCGACTTTTGTAGTTTACCACCCGCTGAACGCGCTTACTTTTTACCCTGTTGGTCGATCGACCTTTATGAATCCAGTATTTTTGCTACTGGCTGCAATTTTGGGAGTTGCGTGCTCTATCGCATACCTGCAAAGCGGTTCTATCTGGCCTGCGGTGGCAGTTCACTGGCTGGCAGTGACAGCCTGGCTGTTGCTACTGGGCGGTTACAGGAGGCTCTATGGTTAAATGTAAAAAGTCCAGCATCACTATTTTGTCGGGAGGATGTCAGTTGTGGTTATCATAGGAGCGATCGTAGGTTTTTTGGCAGGGGTAGCAGTTGCTTACTGGTTAGTGGAAAAGCGCTTAAAGAAGCAAAAGCAAGAATACTTGCAGCAAACTCGCAGAATTAGTGAGGAAATAGAATTAGCTCAGATGTCTCGGGTGCAACAAGCTGTCGAATCTCAGCAAGGAGAACGGGAAAATCAGCTTAGAAAAGCTACTATCGAACACGAAAATTTACTCAGACAAATTACTACCCAATACGAAAATCAGCTCCAACAAGTTGCGGCTCAATACGAAAATCAGCTCCAACAAGTTCGGGCAGAACGCGACAGTCAGCTCCAACAAGTTTTGGCAGAACGCGACAGTCAGCTCCAACCACTTACCAGCGTAGATGAACACGAGCTGCGGCGACAAATCAGCGAGGAAATAGAAGCCGCTAACAATGCTAGAATGCAGCAAAATATCCAATCTTTGCAAGCAGAACACGAACATCATTTACTTAGAGTTGCTGACGAATTGCATCTAAATTATCAAGCTCAGATGGAGCAACATTTGCAAAACTTGCAAAATGAACACGAAATTCGATTGAGGCAAATTGCCGAGGAATATGAGAACCGCGAGGTTGAGATGCAGTTAAATATGGAGGCTTTGCAAGAGCAATACAAGAGTCAGTTGCAAGCGGCTCACGAGCAGTTGAGAGAGCACGAAGCTCAGATGCAAGCTACTATCAGGTCTTTGCAAGATCAGTACGAAAGTAATGTACAACAACAAGAAGTCCCGGAGCAGCCGTTCAGTCAGTTAAATTCAACAGAATTTGCCGAAGGTTTATCACAAGAAGAAGTTTGGCAGGAACTGTCAAGTGAGTTAAATCAAACAGAAGTTGAAGAAGAGTTAAATTACACAGATTTTTCGGAACCACAACCAATTGATTTACATCAACCAGCAGTCGAACAACAGCTTCCAATTACCAGACAAGCACCAAGCTATTCCCTACCGCAGTTGATGGGATGTGTTCAAAGTCAGGACAAAGAAACCCGCAAGTTTGCAGCGTCTGCTTTAGGTAAAATGGCTGCTGCTAATGCTCTGAGATCCGAAGGTCAGCGAGCAATAGAAACCTTGGGAAAGTTAGCTCAAGATATTCACCCGGAGGTGCGTGAAGCTGCTGTGGAAGCACTAGCAATGATTAAGTCTGAAAAAGTAATTCCGCTGCTACAAAAAGCTTTGCGAGATATAGATAGCGGTGTGGCTAAATCGGCAAGTGCTGCGCTCAATAAGTTTAAGTTTTATCCGCGCACTCCAGCGGCTAAGCCGAAAACTGTTGATCTGAAGAAACCAAAGCGTTAAGCATTTACGAGCATAAATAAATATAGCAATTGTCAATTGCCTACAACACAGTAGGGATACAACATTGTTGTGTCCTTACCGAGGTGCTGTATAGCACTCAATTTCGATCGACAACTCGCCCAATCAGACGCAGCAATTACCGACACCCCGCCAGCCGAGGCCGGTAGGTTTGATGATACCCTGCCAACTGCTTTGGCGGCAATTGAGTCGCCCAAAATCTGTTTAAGATTGTGGTTTAACTGATCTGTTGCACTATTCTTAAAAACGTTGCTTTGTACCGAGTATAAATTTGAGATCGCCGGAGTCGCTAACAGCCATATCTAAGCGAATTAATCCAAAGGACGATCGCACCCTCACACCTACCCCAACACCCGCCCCAGTCCCCGGTTTGTCCCTGACTACCGCCGGTTTCCCGAGTACACTATCTCCCGTTCCCAAATCCGACGCAAAATCAACAAATATTACGCCGCCGACATCCTGACCCACTGGAAACCGATATTCACCCGAAGCCAAAAAATAACTCCGGGCACTGCCAATATCCCCGCCGTCGTAACCTCGCACAGAATTGCGGCCGCCCAGGCGAAAAGCTTCCGTTGGTGGCAAATCCCCGATTACCGTCCCCGCTTGCAAGTTAAAAGCCAGCATTTCGGGCAAGGCTTCGGACTCGCTGATGCCCAACAAAGTTAGTGGTACATACTGTATATAATTCGCTAACAGCCTGTTACTCACAATGTTTCCTCGCCCCAGAGGTATCGACTGCTCGGTGCTGAGGCTGAGAATCGAGCCTCTGGTGGGATTGAAGGGATTGTCCCGCCGATCGAGCACCGCACCAAAAGAAACAGTGTATAACTCGTCAACGCCGCTGCCACTGAATGTGAGAGGATTGCCGAGTTCGTCGCGGCGGGCGATCTTTAAGTTGCGATCGCGCGTACTGATATTTGTATAATTCAGTCCCAAAGTCGATTGCCAATCGCCCAAAGGTCTGGTAAACCTGAGATTTCCCCCCATCCGAATTTCCCGTACCCGGTGCCCGTTGGGCAAATCAATATCTTTGTTGAAAATTTCGGAGATTCTGCGATCGCCAAAAGCTCTCACACTGTATCCCAAACGGTCTTCGGCTGCAACGTAAGGGCTGACAAACTGGACATCGTACTGGATACCTCGGAGGCTGGGCTGAAGATCCAGCGCCAGCCGCTGCGGGTTTGTGCCGAAAGTTCGATCGGTATATGAAAGAGGAACAGCAACGCCAACATCATCACTAAGACTGGCACTGACGCTAAAAGAGCGAGCCGATCGCTCTTGAACGTTGTAGATTACATTAACATCCGTGCCAACTTCTTCAATCGAAACCGTAACCTTGTCAAACAATCCCAATTGCTGCAA
>NZ_JAUBQR010000163.1:0-14769 GCF_036701385.1 Microcoleus sp. Pol12B4
GTTTTGTTGGTAACAACAGCCTCGGGAAAGATTAAAAAAGTCAATCAAGCGGCTCAAGATTTGTTCGGTTACAGCGAGTCAGAATTAGTCGGCCAGCAAATAGACGCTGTTGCTGCTTTTGGCTCCTCTTTGCAAGCAGTCAGCCAAGAGGAGCCTCAAAAATTGCAAACTAACGCCGAAGTAATTTGCACGGCAAAAACCGGAGAAAAGCTAACAGTTTCGTTTTCCTGTACGGCGATTTCGACTGACATTAAAAGTATTTCTGGCTCTGGGCTCGCCGTTCAAGATTTCGTGTACATCGGCCGCGATGTCACAGATAGACAGCGCGCCCGCAAGCGACAAATAACTCAGTACGTTACCACTCGCATCCTGTCGGCATCCGAAACAATCAAAAAAGCTATAGCAGCAATTCTCCCCGTAATTTGCGACAGCTTGGGATGGGATACCGCCGAACTTTGGATGCCAGAAGCTGGGGAAAAACTCCTGTCAGAAACTAAGAGAATAACTGCGGTTTCCGACCCCAATTTTCTTCGCTGCGTCGCCAGTTGGACAAAACGCTCAGTTTCTATCCCCAAATTTGTCGAATTTACCGAACAAATGACTTGTGCGTTTGGCGAAGGATTACCCGGTTTCGTTTGGGCCAGCGGTTCCTCTCAGTGGATTGCCGATGTCACAAAAAGCGACACTTGTATACGCCGCGAAATTGCTGCTGAAGAAGGACTGCACGGAGCTTTTGGTTTCCCTATTTTGGGCGACTACGACCCTGAAAATTCTGCAAAGTCTGTGTTGGGGGTGATGATTTTCTTCAGCCGCGAAGTGCAGTGTTTTGATGAAGAACTGCTCCAGATAATGGCAACAATCGGCAGTCAGATCGGTCAATTTATCAAGCGAAAACAAGCGGAAATAGCTTTGCGGGAAAGCGAAGAGCAACTGCGAGACTTATTTGAAAATGCTACTGACTTAATTCAAAGTATTGGAGCCGACGGTCATTTTTTGTATGTAAATCGGGCTTGGCGGGAAACTTTGGGCTACACCGAAGCAGAAATTGCTAAAATGACTGTTTTTGATATCATTCATCCGAAGAGTTCCCCAGAGTCTCTGGATATATTGTATCAAGCTATTACCAAAAAAACGGTAAATGAAAATACATTGTATCCAGAGTCTATTGAACTAACATTTATTACTAAATATCATGAAAATATTTTGCTTGAAGGCAGTATAAGCTGTAAATTTGCGGCAGGTTCGCTAGTAGCTATTCGCGCTATTTTGCGAGATATTACTGCTCGAAAAATGGCAGAGGATGCCCTAGCAAAATCTGTGTCCCTGCTGCTAGCAACTTTTGATTCTACTGCGGACGGTATTTTAGCGATTGACAGGAACGGAAAAATCGTCACTTTCAATCGACAATTTGTGGAAATGTGGGGCATACCTAATGAAGTGATGGCACTGCGAGACGACGCCATAACGATCGCCTTTGTCCTCAACCAACTCAAAGACCCCCAAGCATTTCAAGAGAGAATACAATCACTTTACGATCAGCCAGAAGCCGAAAGTTACGACTTGTTGGAATTTCAAGATGGCAGATTTTTTGAACGCTATTCGCAACCGCAGCGACTGGGAGATACCATTATCGGGAGAGTCTGGAGTTACCACGACATTACGGAACGCAAGCAAGCAGAAGATGCGTTGTGGGAAGAACAAGAGAAATCCGAAAAACTGCTGTTAAATATCTTGCCCAAGGCAATAGCAGAACGCCTCAAGCAAAACGAAACTACTATTGCCGAATACTTTCCGGAAGTGACTGTTTTGTTCGCTGACATTGTGGGGTTTACTGCATTGTCTGCCGTCATGAATCCGATCGAACTTGTGGATATCCTAAATAAGATTTTCTCAGGATTCGACCTTTTGTGCGAACGGCACGGTTTAGAGAAAATTAAGACCATCGGCGACGCATACATGGCAGTAGGAGGACTGCCTGAACACAGGGCAGACCACGCAGATGCGATCGCCCAATTTGCCTTAGATATGCAAGCAGAAATAGCCAGATTTAATGCTAGCCATAATAAATATTTTAGCATCCGCATCGGCATTCACAGCGGCCCGGTTGTTGCCGGAGTAATTGGTATAAAGAAGTTTATTTATGATTTATGGGGCGACACGGTAAATATTGCTTCCCGCATGGAATCGCAGGGTTTGCCTTGGCGGATTCAAGTGAGCGAAACTACTTATAAGTTGTTGAAAAATAAATATTTATTTCAGGAGCGAGGAATGATTGAAGTTAAAGGCAAAGGGGTAATGAAAACTTATATTCTCATGGGCAGAAAATCAGGCAGCTCATCAGTCATAAGTCATCAGTCATCTGGCTGATGACTAAAAGTGTTGCTAAAGTTAATTAGCAATACTTTTTGACCAAGACTAATGGAACTTGCTAATTTGTCGGCCAATTTACGATCGCCTGACGAAGCTGTCGATCGCCACCCTGTCACGGTTGCGCCCTCAACTTCTCTCGCAGAGGCGATCGCCCTGATGCGTCGGACGAGCAACCCTTGTCCAATGCCTAATTCACCTGCATTTCACGACTCAAACGAAACTGTACAAGCATCGATTAGTTGCGTCTTAGTTGTCGATGAAAATCAGCTAGTCGGACTGCTAAGCCCGGAAGACGTGCTGAACTTAGCCGCGGCAGAATACGGATGGCAAGGCATGAAAGTTGCCGACGCAATGACGCGGAATTTAATTGTCTTACAAGAATCAGAATTTACAGATCTTAGTACCGCATTCAAGCTATTTTGTCAATACTCGATCGATTGCTTGCCAATTGTAGATGAACGGGGTCAGCCAGTAGGTATAGTCAGCGAAAAAAGGATGCGCCCAGCAATGTATAGCTGGATCGAGGCACTGCATCAAGAAGTGGCAAAACTTCAGGAACAATGCGAACTGTTAGAGGGCAATTGTGAACTCGAAAAAGTCAGCGATCGCCAAAATGCCGAAAATGCCATGCGGCAAAGCGAGGCGCGCTACCTAGCGATTGTGGAAGACCAAACCGAACTGATTTGCCGCTACCTCCCAGACGGTAAAATAACTTTTGTCAATCAAGCTTACTGCCGTTATTTCGGCCTGCAGGCGTTCGACTTACTCGGCAAATGCTTCATGTCCCTGCTGCCAGAAGCAGACCGAGAAATTTTTCAACAGCAATATACTTCTGTGTCTCCCGACAACCCTATTTTTACCTGCGAGCACCAAGTAATTTTGCCGAGCGGGGAAATTCGCTGGCACCAGTGGATCGATCGGGCGATATTCGACGAGAGCGGACAAATCGTCGAGTATCAAGCTGCAGGCCGGGATGTCACGGATCGCAAACAAGCAGAAATCGCTTTGCAGCAGCTCAATGCAGAGTTAGAACTGCGAGTGCAGCAGCGGACACAATGGTACGAAATGGCAGTATCGGCCGGCAAAGTGGGGGTTTGGGACTGGGATTTGGAAACCGACGAAATCTACATTGCTCCGTCTTTGAAAGCTTTGTTGGGGTATCAGGATGCAGAGATTCCTAACCGCATGGAAAATTGGGCATCTCACGTTCATCCCGACGATCAAGTTACAGTCGCCCAAGCAGTAAATGCTTATCTAGAGGGTTTGACAGAAATTTATGAAGTAGAACATCGGATGGTGCGTAAAGACGGCAGCACCTGCTGGATACTTGCCCGTGGCAGCGCGATCCGATCGGCTTCTGGCAAGGCCTTCCGCCTGACTGGCACTGACACCGACATTACGGATCGCAAATTGACCGAAGAAAAACTTCAAAACTCAGAAGCCGAACTGCTGGCGCTGTTTAACGCCATGACGGATATTGTCCTGGTTTTCGACGCAAGCGGTCGCTACCTCAAAATCGCCCCCACGGCTCCCCAACTGCTGTACAAACCTGCTCCTGAAGTGCTGGGCAAAACCCTCGCAGAAATCTTCCCAGAAGCGGAAGCTAATTTTGCCATGGGTCACATTCGCCAAACCTTAGCATCTAAGCAAACTCACAGAGTTGAATACAGCATGGAAATTGGCTGCAAGTTATTCTGGTTTGATGCCAGTATTTCGCCGCTGGAGCTCGATCGGGTGATGTGGGTTGCCCGAGACATTACCGCTCGCAAACAGGCAGAAGCTGCACTGCAAAAGAGCGAAGAAAAGTTTCGCAACTTATTTGACGATGCTCCGATCGCGATTGGTTTGGCAAGCGTGCGCGACTACCGCACGATCAAAGTGAATGAAGCTCACCGCCAGATGTTGGGCTACAGCGATTCGGAGTTGGCTACCATGACTTTTACTGAACTCACGCATCCAGAAGATTTACAAGCGGATGTAGAGGAAGTCAAGCAGTTGATCTGCGGCAATATTTCTCGTTTACAAACGGAAAAACGCTTGATTAAGAGGAATGGCGAGCTGATGTGGGCAAACTTGACGGTGACGCTGATCCGCGATCGCGAGGGCATTCCTCTATACAGCATGGGGGCGATCGAAGATATCAGTTATCGTAAGCGGGCAGAAATGGAATTTCAGCAGTTAAAAGAACGCCTGCAATTTTTACTGGCTTCTAATCCGGCAGTAATTTTTACTGCCGCACCCACGGGAGATTTTTGTACTACTTACATTAGCGACAACGTTAAGGCAATCGTGGGCTACGATCCCCAAGAACTGTTAGCAGATTCTAAATTTTGGTCGAGCCGGATTCACCCTGAAGAGCGGCTCCAATTTTTAGCAAACTTTTCTAATTTGTCCGAGGGTGAAAATTGCATTTGCGAGTACCGCTTTCTGCACCGGGACGGACTTTACCGCTGGCTGCGGACGGAAATGAAACTATTGGTTGATAGCAGGAGCATTCCGATCGAAATTATTGGTTACGCCGCCGATATCACCAATTCTAAATACGCAGAAATAGCGCTGCAGCAGCAGTTCGAGCGAGAAAGGCTCGTCGAGGCGATCGCCCGTCGCGTCCGCCAGTCTTTGCAATTAGAGGAAATTCTCAACACTACAGTTGCCGAACTCCAGCAAGTATTATTAGCCGATCGAGTTTTGGTTTATCAACTTTTACCCAAAAGCGGCGGCCGAGTCATTGCTGAAGCGGTGGCAGAAGGATGCAGCCAACTCGTGGATAGATATTTTGGCGAAGAGGTTTTTCCGCCTGAAAGTTATCAGCTTTATTTGCAAGGGCGAATTTCTGCGATCTCTGAACTAGATTCTCCCTCCCTTACAGCTTGTGTGGCGGAGTTTATGAAACAGATTGAAGTTAGGGCAAAGTTAGTAGTGCCGATTATTCAGCACAGCCAACTTTGGGGATTGCTGATTGCCCACCAATGCGATCGTCCTCGTGAGTGGCTAGAATGGGAAATCAATTTATTTCACCAGTTGGTGAATCAATTAGCGATCGCTATTCAGCAATCTCTACTTTACCAGCAACTGCAAGCTGAACTGAGCGACCGCAAACAAGCGGAAGCAAATTTGAAAAGCTCCCTCAGAGAAAAAGAAATTTTGCTTAAAGAAATTCACCACCGCGTCAAAAACAACCTCTGCGTAGTTGCCAGTCTGTTAGAATTGCAATCGAACACAGTTGCCGACCCGCAAGTAAGCAAAATGTTTGAAGAAAGTCAGAATCGCCTTTATTCTATGGCTCTGATTCACGAAAAACTGTACCGATCGACTAACCTAGCGCAAATTAATTTTGGCGAATATCTTGAAGATTTGGTAAGTAACTTGTTTCACTCTTATAATATTAGCAACAACCAAATTAAGTTACAGGTATTAGCTAAGCCAATTTCCTTAAATCTTGAAACCGCTGCTCCCTGCGGTTTAATTGCCAATGAATTGGTTTCAAATACCCTCAAACACGCTTTTCCTGATGCCACGAGTGGTACAGTTAGTGTAGAATGTTATCAAACTGACGATGGAGAAATCAACCTCTTAGTTAAGGACAACGGCATCGGCTTTCCTCGAAACTTAGATTTTCGGAAAACTAACTCAATGGGCTTTCAAGTTGTCTGTACTTTAACTGAGCAGTTAGAAGGAAGCATCGAACTGTTAACACAAACTGGCACAGCATTTCACCTAAAATTTCATGAGTTAAACTACTCCCAAAGGTTTTAAAATTATGGATGGGGCCGAAAAAGCAATTAATATTTTGATTGTCGAAGACGAACTCTTAATTGCTAAAAGTTTAGCTCAAAAATTAGAAAATTTGGGATATAAAATCGCAGGCATTGTCTCTTCAGGAGCCGATGCCATTCAGCGCGCCGGCGAATTGGCACCTGATTTAATCTTAATGGATATAGTCATCAAAGGCGATATTGACGGCATAGAAACAGCAGTAATAATTAATCAAGAATTAGATATCCCAATTATCTATACAACTGCCTATGCCGACGACGCAACTTTGGAGCGAGCCGAAAATACTGGCTCTTACGGCTACCTCCTCAAACCTTTTAAGCAAAGAGAACTACACGCCACAATCAAGATAGCACTGAGCAAACATCAACAAGCAGTTAGTCTGAAAAAAATAATGGCATTAGCAGCAGAAAAAAGCGACAATAGAGCGCGCTTTATTTCCATGGCTTACCACGATTTAAACACTCCTTTAACTACTATACAGTTATCGGCTGAAATGCTAGAAGATAGCGAATTGCATAAAGCCCCCGGAACTACCAATAAAAATGTCGATCGCATTAAAAAAGCCGTCAGTAATATGAGTAGTTTGCTGGAAGATATTTTAATGCTTAGCAAAGCAGAATCAGGGAAAATATCCTTAAATTTAAATCAGATTAATGCTACGGATTTATGCAATTCTATTTTAGAAGAACTGCAACCTATCGTCACCGACAAACACCTAGTACATTTCCGCAGTCACACAAATCCGCTGCACGCCAATCTCGATGCTAAACTACTGCACCACCTTCTCACTAATCTGCTTTCAAACGCTATTAAATATTCTCCAAACGGTGGCAAGATATGTTTAGACTTAAGCTGCGAAAACCAACAAATAATTTTGTGCGTTCGAGATGAGGGAATTGGGATGACACCGGAATATCAAGGAAAACTATTTCAGCAGTTTGAACGGGGTGCTAATGTAGGCAAGATTAAAGGATCGGGTTTGGGACTTTGCATTGTAAAACACATAGTTGACCTGCACGGCGGTACAATAAGTGTGGAAAGTGCGCTCGACAAAGGTACTACATTTATTGTCGCGCTGCCTTTTTGTGGTGACGATAACAGCTAACAGTTAACAGTTAAAATTAGTCATTGTCAGCAAAATCTATTGGGAGACAAAAGCGCGATCGCCCTATCTTCTTCTCCCCCCGCCGCATTCGCAAATCGCTCAGCCAAAGCAGGTACAATCACCAAAGGATTGCTGAGACCGGAAAAAACGTGCAATCCAGGGCGATCGGCAATCGGCCCCACTACAGGCAAATTATCAGCGCTAAATGCCACACTACACTCGTGCCAAGTTGCCGGTAAACCTGCCAAATCAGGCAAAACCTTGCGGATTCCTGCACGAATTGCCGTTTCGCTGGTTTCGCGATCGACTTTAGCATTCAAATCGCTCAAAGTGCGCGACAATTGCCCGATCCGCAAACTGCCATCATTAAACCCAATTGCACCCGAATCTAAAATCGGCGACAGCAACTCTTTACCAGGTTCATCCCAAAGAAAATCCACCTCAATCCTACTCGATTCAGCTTCCAATTCAAAACGTTTTAATACCGCAGGCATCACCAAAGTCCTGAGTTTCAAATCCACAGGTGCAGTTTCCAAAATCTCCGTGCGAGTGAAATAAACTCCTACAGAAACACCAGCCACCTTCAGCAAACTCCTACTCCAACCTCCAGCACAAACCACAGTATTTTCACAACGATAAATTTCCTGCGCCGTCTTGACTCCCGAAATCCGATTTCCCTCTTCTATAAACCCAATTACTTCAGCAAATTCTATAGTTCCTCCCAACCGGAGAAACCCTTGACAATAAGCTTTATTTGTGGCAGTCGGCGAAATGTGACCGTGGCGCACAGTCAGAGCTCCGGCGATCGCACTTTTATTCAGCAAAGGTTCCAACTCGCCAGCTTCTGCAACACTCAAAAGCTGCGGAACAATCGCAAAATGCGCGTAATTAGCCGCCACTTTTTCGGCATCATTGCCCGCATCAATGGTCAGCAACAAATCCAACTCGCGAAACTCAGTATCAGCATCTAATTGGGCCGATAAATTGCGGTGGCGTTCGATACCTTCTTGACACAATTGGCGAGTTAAATCAGCCGTTCCCGACCAATAAGCCAAGCCACCATAACTAAAACGAGTAGCATTTTGCATGGCAGCATCGCGTTCCAAAAGCAGCACAGCAAAACCTTTTTTTGCCAGTTCGTAACTCAGTGATGCACCAGTAATGCCACCGCCGACAACAATCCAATCGTAACTTTTCATGGGCAACTCAAAGGGAAGGAAAATATCATGCTTAGATTTTAGCTTAGGTTTTTTCCGAACCACCCGAAAAACCTCTACCTACAGGAAGAGGCTGCCTGCGATCGCCCTAACTGAAACTTCCACCCCTCGGGAGATGTTTGCGTAGAGATATTTTTCGTTCAATAGTAGGAATTAGAGTCAGCAAAAAATTAGAAATACCAGAGAGGTTTTTATGAGTATCGACAAACCAGGCAAAGATATGGAACGCACTGTCAATCCGGGCGATCGCATTTCCGACGAACCGCAAAGCATTGAAGAAAAAGCCAAGCAACTGGCGGTAGACCACGTGCCAGACATCACGGGCGATGTTGTTACAGTTCCAACTTATGTGATCGTAGAAGAACCCGATGGGGAAAAGAAAGCTTTGCACCACGTCAAAGACGCCGACGAAATTTCTGACGTAATTCGGCAGGCCCGCGTTGACGAAAATGGCGAGCGGATTTGGGATTAAGTTCAATCCAATAAAAACGGCTTTTTTGTACAAAATTAATCGCTAGAAATCATGGAAACAAATCAAAGAAATAGTACCCCCTATCCGAATATTCCGCCGATTCTAGAAAGTGACGACAGAGAGTATCGCGACGCCGGCATTACGAGTACGCTTTCAGTTGCAGGGCATCCCATCCATCCCATCATCGTCATCTTTCCGGTCGCCTTTTTAGTAGGAGCCGCGGGCACGGACATCGGTTATTGGCTCACAAGCGATCCGTTTTGGGCGAGAGCTTCGGTTTGGCTGATGAGTGTCGGTTTTGCTGCGGGGATTTTGGCAGCAATCACGGGCTTTTTAGATTTTTTCAAAGTTAAAAGAGTGCGCGAGCGCAGCGCTGGCTGGTTGCACATGGGCGGCAATGTGGCGGTTATGGTACTTACCCTGATTAACCTGGTGTTGCGACAAGGTAATCCGGCTGAGCCGATAGTATATACAGGTTTAGCAATATCGATCGTCGTTGCAACCTTGCTGGGCATTACAGGCTGGTTCGGCGGCGAACTAAGTTTTCGCCACAAAGTCGGCGTCATTGGCCCTACCAGTCATAATTCCTAGGTTCCTGAGCATTTGTAGTAGGGACTTTCGTCCCTCTTCATTTGACACTTTAGGACTAAAGTCTTGACTACAAACTTAAAGATTTTCCCAGCCAATTGAGATAAGCATCGCTGCCAGCGATAATAGGAATAGCAATAATTTCGGGAACTTCATAGGAATGGAGTTCCTGAACTTTTGTTTTTAAAGCCTCAAATTTAGCCATATCAGTTTTAATCACCAACTGCCACTCTGACCCGGCATGAATCTCGCCTTGCCAAGTATAAATAGAGCGAATTGGTGACAAACTCACACAAGCAGCCAGCTTGTGTTCAACTAGAGATTTCGCTAGATTCTCCGCTTCCGCCTCCGATGCCGCAGTTACCAGCACCACCCCAAAATTAACAGTCATAGCGATTTTAGATTTGAGATTAAAGAATTGATTTCAACAGAAAACCTGGAGCGTAATTCTTTGTAGCTACAGGACAATACGCTGTCAGGCGACGATATCTACCACTTTTAATAATTCTAGTTACCGGATTTAATCGATCGTGTCGCATCTAAATTTTACAGTCAAGTTGGAGGAAATTATTGTGGGGAGTAGGGGTTGGGCGAGATGCCCGCCCAAAAATCCAATTCAGATACGCAATTACCAATTCCCCACTTCCAAATTCCTCCTTTTCCATTACCCATTTTTAATTTCCGTCACTTCCCAAGAATTGACTCTGCCAGCCCCAGCTAAAGAAAAATAGCGTCTAGTAGATTCCGGCAAAATAGCTCCCGCCAACAAAGCATTATCTAAATTAGCTCCTATTAACGTCGCCTCGCTCAAATCTGCTGCCACCAAATCAGCTTGACACAACTTTGCCCAATTCAGATTTGCCCCTCTCAAACAACTTCCCCTCAACTTAGCGCCGGTTAAGTTTGCACCCGCCAACTTCACCCCACGCAACTGAGCCGCGCTGAAATTCGCCCCCACCAAATTCGAGCCTTCCAAATTAGCTCCCATGAGTTTAGCTTCGCTCACGTTAATGCCGCTTAAATCTACACCGCAGAGATTCACCCCTGTCAACTGCGCTCGCCGGAGACTGACTCCGGTTAATTGAGCTCCAAATAGTTTTGCACTATTGAGCCTTGCACCGTAAAGGTTGGCCCAGTTAAAATTAGCTGCCGTCAGATTCGCGCCCAGCAAGTTAACTAATTGCAAGTCGGCGCTGCACAAATTGGCATTCCACAACACAGCGCCCCGCAGGTTTGCGCTAGTTAAAGTTGCGCCGCTTAACCTTACTCTGGGCAATTTTGCTTTTACCAAAAAAGCTCCACTCAAATTAGCTTTTGTCAAATCTGCACCCGAAAGTTGGGTTTCGCCCATTTTGGCAAAAGTCAGATTTGTTCTTTGCATCTGTGCATCGTTGAGTGTTGCTTTGGTGAGAAACGCCCTGCTGAGGTTCGCCCCGGAAAGATTAGCTCGGGAAAGGTTGACTCCGATTAAGATTGCTCCGCTGAGGTTTTTCCCGCTGAGGTCGGCTCCAGTAAAATCTCTTTGTCCTTTTTCGTAATTGTTGAGCAGTTCACTAACTTCCATAGGGCATCATACCTTCTATGATTGGGGGTTTCGATCCAGAAATCTTTACTGTTAAGGTTGTTTCAGAAAGGAAACTGTTTCAGAAAGGAAACTGTTTTAGCGTTTGCCTCAAACGGTATAAATTTCATTAACATCACTTTCTGTTTAAAGGCAATCTCTTAATAAAGATTTTATATCTTCCTCGCGGTAGCGATCGCCCTTTCGGTATTTTTGAATTAAAAGTTAATGTTTTTTGACATAAATACTCGTTGCTTAAGGATCGACGGTAATTCGCAACTTTAGACGCAGCGTGCCCTTGAATCCTGCAGGAGGTTGCCAGGACCTCAAGGCCCTGTTGAGAGTCTCTATCGCGTCTGTTGCTTGCAGCGTCGAGGTTTGAGTATCTATCGCCACTCGGGCAACGCGGCCGTCTTGTACCGATAACTCCCACACCGTTTCACCGCTAACCCGCGCCGGGAGATTAACCGATTGCAGGTATTGAGTCAAAGCGGCGAGTGCCCCGGCATCCAACCCTTCGGCGCTAACTACTTGGAGGCGAGAAGCCAAAGGCTTCGGGCGTTGCAACTCACCGTAACCGGGCTGCCGCGGCGGCATAACAGGAGCTGGACTCACTGGTGCCGAGTTGCGATTCGAGGTAACGCTGCGAGTGCCGCCTCTAGTTGGCTCTGCCCCCTCCGACTGGAAAATACCTTCATAGCTGACACCCTGCGGCAATTCCACAGGTACTTGCACTCGACGACGAGTTCCATCTGCTTCGACTCGCACTTCTTCGCTCACAGCCACAAAAGCCGTATATTCCGACAGCAAGCGATAAGTCAGAGCAGTAGTAGTCACAGCTTCCACCAGAGATTTAGTCTCACCACCAAACATTTGATTCATTAAATCTTTAATGCGCGATCGCCCCCAAAGTTGAGCTACCGCCGGATTGCCAAAATCCGTAGCGGTTGCTGCGACTGAAGTAGACTCCCGCTGCCACCCACCGGATTGAGCAAAATTAACAGGTAAAACTTGCTCGTAAGCTTTGCCACCTGCAAGAGTGCCACGGATGCGAAGTTGACCGTTAGCTCGATCGGTCTTTTTGCCAAACAAAATCAGTGGCTGACTCGCAAACAAGTCTGGGGGCGCGATCGGATAAATCTCGGGTTTTTCCCCCATTCCTTCCCAACTAATTTGAATATTAGTTAACACCGGACGATTAATTTCCCGAAAAAACTTTTCTGCAGCTTCTGCTGAGGGTTCATCTTGACGAATTACTTGAGACGTGCCTCTTCCCACTTCCGCCAAACGGTTAATCAAAAACCGATTCACCGAACCGCCGACACCAAAACTATAAAGTCGATTTCCCGGTTTCAGACTGTGCTGAACCCGTGCTAGCACTTCATTTTCATTACCAATGTAACCGTCAGTAATTAGTACAATACTCCGCAGCCTTCCCGTTGTCACCGCCGGAAAATTCATCACTGCTTGAATGCCGTTAAGCAGTTCAGTGCCACCGTTAGCCTGCAACTTTTCTATATAATTAATTGCGCTTTGTCGATTTTCTGCCGTATTTGCTAAAGGAGTTGTTGAAAGCGCTTTTGCAGTGTTGGCAAAATCAATAATAGTAAAAGTATCGTTGGGATTCAGTCCTTGAATAAAGCGGCGCATCAACTCCTTAGATTTTGCCAGCGGTTCGCCCTGTTGAGAACCGGAAGTATCCATCAGAAACACGACATCTTTAGGTACAATTTCATTAGTTTTGTAGTTTAAAGCCGGAATCAAATAAGTAGCAAAATGACCGCCCCGCTTGTCGGATTGAGTCAAAATAGTTGCCCGAGTGTTTTCGCCCGCGACTCGATAGCGCAGAATTAAATCTTTATTGGGAATTGTGTCTGAATTGGCTAATTGGACTTGCACAATATTGCCGCTGCGGTCAGTTGTAATTTGATGGGAAGTAGAGCGGACATCGCCGATGGCAACTCCGGCATCTATTTCTACCGAAACAGCGATATTGTGACCCGATCGTGTTCCCGGAGGCAAAACAGGCGGGTTAATGCGATCGGCACCAGAACTATAGTTCCGCTTTGCTAAGGGAGGGTTGGGGGGGATCGTATTTCCCGAAATATAGCGCGGCCCTACCACCATGGGAAACACAAATTCATAATCGCCGCCAGCAAACTTGAGACTTTCGGTGTAGCGAATCGTAACTTCTATTTTTTCTCCCGGTTTGATATTAGCGAGAGACTGAGTAAAAATATTGTCGCGTTCTTGTTCCAACAAACCCGCACTCCGGCCTTGCTTTCTGGCTTGTTCGTAAATTTCCAAAGCTTCCTGGCGCAGTTTGATATCAGCTTTAATAATTCGTGAGCCTATTTTAATTTCCATATCGTCCACCGCCGCTTCGTCGGGCAAAGGAAATATATAAACAGCTTCTATAGATTCGGGAAAAGGATTTTCAAACTTCTGAACAACTTCGACGCGGGAGATATTGCCAGCAATTTTGGCTTTAACTTCAGTCTGCTTGAGAGGAAAGACTTGTTCTGAGGTCGTATTTGGAGTTTTGACGAACAAACCGCCTACTCGACACCTAGTTTCGGGCGATCGCGCCCCATTGCAATTAACATCGTTACTAGCCAGGATTTTTGGCGACACAGACGAATAATTTTCCCCAAGAGCATTGGCCCGCGCCCCATTGGGAGCGAGCCACGCGCCACACTCGATCGCAGCGAGCAATGCCATACCAGCACAAAGCAACCGTTGAGGGGATAGAACGCAGACAAACTTCATAGCTGTTTTTTTTAGCCGACTTGAGGTGCTTTGTTTACCATGACTTTACGATTGCCGAAACGTTCCTGAGTTAGCTTTTTGGGAAAAATGACTGAGCGCGTAGGGCTGATTTTCGATGTTAGATTTTAGATTAACTCTACAGGCGCTCATGGGGGAGTGGAACTTTTGTCTAGACTGCTGTGGGCTTGCATCCGTATTTGGGTGAAGTTGGTTGGGGCGATCGTCCGCGAACCCAACCTAGAAGATTGTATGATAGTTAAATAATTAAATAACTCTAACCTCCACCTCTCAATCTCTAATAAATTGAAAAAGCCATGAATTTTATTAACCCCAAAACCGACTTTGCATTTAAAAAAATCTTCGGCTCTGCTGACAGCAAAGACATTTTGATTAGCTTCTTAAATGCCATCCTCTACGAAGCGCAGCCAGTCATCGAAGATTTAGAAATTCTTGACCCTTATTTAGCTCCTAAAATCAAAGGAGTCAAAGATACTTACTTGGATGTTAAAGCTAAAATTGGTGGCAGCAAAACAGTGATCATTGAAATGCAGGTGTTGAATGTAGAATCCTTTGAAAAGCGAATTTTATACAATGCTACCAAAGCTTACTCAGTGCAATTGAAAAGCGGAGAAAACTACAACCTCTTAAATCCCGTGATTGCCTTGACGATTACAGATTTCCAAATGTTTGAGGATCTGGGAACAGTAATTTCGCGGTTTTGTATCAAAGAAAAAAACAATCGGGTCGAGTATTTGGCGGATGAATTAGAATTTGTATTTGTTGAGTTGCCCAAATTTGACAAGACTTTAGCTGAATTAGAGACTCTGACTGACAAGTGGATATATTTCATGAAAACAGCTCGGACGTTAAGGTCTGTGCCGGAAGAGTTGGGAAATGTACCGGAACTCCG
>NZ_JAUBQR010000164.1:0-14769 GCF_036701385.1 Microcoleus sp. Pol12B4
TTTATGGCTCTGGTTAATCAAAGAAATACCCAGGAGTTATCAAGCTGTGTACTCTTTAGTTAAAGGAGAATTAAAAATTGGAGTTTAGACTAAGCACAAATTTACTCAGCGTTAGCTGAGTAGAAATTGTGTTGATTTTAGAGAGAGATTCCCAGGTTAACTAATCGATTTTGGTGATTTTTGGAACCGACCTTTACCTTTTTTGACCACAGGATAGCGACATCTTGGAATGCGAGGTTTTCCTGTTTGCCATCCATCTGAATTTCCTCGTCGTTTGGGAGCAACAGCCGGACTTCCCATCTTGATTAAAAGTGGAAGCATTGATTGTACAACCCTTCCCGGCGTCAATTCAGGCAGAGATTTTTGCCAGGGCAAACGAATTTCTGTGACTAGATATTTAGCTAACCATAATTGCCAGGTGAGTAAAGGCATCAAATCGCTCCATCGTTCGCACTGTTCTGGTGTGCTGAGCTTCGGCACAGTCCAATGTAAGGTTTGTTTAGCTAACCGATACCAATGTTCGAGGGCGAAGCGGCGCAGATACACTTGCCAAATTTCAGCTAGAGATGGCATTTGGATACCAACCCAAACTAACCACAAAGGTTGACTATTTAATCGACCTGTTACAGTTTCTAAACGTTCGACTAGAATCAGAGTCGTTGGATGTTTGGGATTACCTCGAAAATGCAAGTCATCCCATTTTTTTAACCGGATTTTTCCGAGTTTGGACTCTACAGATTCCAGAGTTTGTTCTGGTTCCCACCAGCTCTGAGAGTCGTTCAGTCTAAACTGTTGACCGTGAATTTTTGGCCGTCCTTTACCACTATAGGCTGGGGGTGTTGACCACAAGCAACGATTAGAACGAATACGCATTAGTTTATCAGCAGCGATCGCAGCGGTGGCTTTCACCAGAGAGGCACACCCATACTCGCTGTCAAATAGAGCGAGCGGTCTATTCTGAAGATATTGACATACTCGTGCCAATTGTTGAGCGCCAAAACTAATCGGGTTGTCCCAACTCGTAATACGTTCGTGTCTTAACGGCAGCGCCCAACTGCCACTACTTTCAGGTATCAGGGCGATCGTACTATATCCTTGACCGATACCAACAGGTATACCGTGGGGTAAGGCTGTGGGTTGATGTTCATAGGTGCGTTCTTTGAGGGTACGTGCATGGGGTCTTAACCATACTGTATGATCGATCGCTAATACTGGACGTTCTACCTCTGACATCTGCTGGATATATAGTTGCATCAATTGGTCTCGGTCTGGTCTACAGTCTTGTAGTGCTTCATAGACACTCGACCACTGACGCCGAAACCAGGGATTTAGGGCTAAATCTCCTAAGCATGAGATGTGGCGGGTCGTCATCACTGCATCTGCTAGTTCAAAGGTGGCATCTTTAGCGTTGCCGAGGCATTGATAAGCAAGTTGACGAAATTCTCGTAATTGTTCTAACTTCATGGCAGGTAGATTTGAGATTTTTAGCTGAATTCTCAATTTTCTACCCGCTCTGCTGTCTGTTGAAACTATCGCAGGCAGTTTTTTTTTAGAAAGCATCCGCAACCTCAAAGAGAACCTCAACGGTCGCTGGCACCGATCTTATGGTTGAGTCTCATATAGCAACCGCCAAGGCGGTTAGGACGCAAAACGTAAGACATTCTCGATCGCCAGAACGTAAACAATCAAACTGATCTAGTTGTTTGCGGATGCGACTTTTTAACCAAGACTCTTCTTTGCTCTATTTTGTTAAGGTCTGGGGAATAGGGGGGCAAGTACAGTAATTGACAGCCTGCATCCTCAATCAGTTGAGAGATACGTCCTCCTTTATGGAACGTGGCATTATCCATGACTAAAACCTGTCCAGCTTTGAGGGAGGGAAGCAAACAATTTTCTAGCCACGTCTCAAATACTGTGCGATTGCAGGCTCCTTCAATAGTAAAGGGAGCTATTAAGGTTTGGTTACAAAGCGCACGAGCGATCGTATTTACTCTACCCTCACGCCGGCCCGATTTGAGTGCATGGAAACGCTGCCCTCTTTCATTCCAACCATAATCGTACTGAGCTCGGCTATCCATCCCAGACTCATCTAGGTAAACAATCTGAGCGGTCGCTACACTCGACAAATGAGCTATAAACGCCTTGCGTTTGACTTCATCCGGTTCGCGGTAGCCATAAGTCTTTTTTTTCGAGTAAAACCAATTTTCTTTAAAGCCCGTGAAATTGTGCGCTCACTAATTTCCCCCTCCCAAAGTGAGGCCATCTCCACTTGGGTTTTATCCCCATGAGTTTTGGCTTGCCTCGCGAAATTTTTCCCAGTCGGTGATTTTATGACCATTACCGGGAGGCTCGTTGGTTAAGGCTTGAAAGTCCCCTGTTTCGGCTTGCCGCTTCAACCATAAGCCAATAGTGTTGCGACTAATACTGAATAGAACACCAGATCCACTAATCTTCAAGCCATCAAGCTTGATAGCTTGGATTACCTTCTGACGAAGGTCATAGCTGTAGGCTTTGGACATGGGTTTTGCGATCGCACGGCAATTCGGACTACTTACAGTTTATGCCATAACCGCCTTGGCGGTTGCTATACATAACCGTGTTTTGTAGGGGCAATCCCCCGTGGTTGCCCCTCTCCAGGGAATTATTCATATCTCTGTTCTCTTCATCTGCGTGAATCAGCGTCAATCCTTTGTCATCTGGGGTTAATACATTCTCTTTTTTTTAACCGCAGATAAGGGCAGACAAACACAGATTAACGCAGATTAATTAGATCAATTCCGGTTGCAAGATAGGTAATTGTTGACTGTTGACTGGATTTTACGACCGACGATGCTAACGGATTTGATATAACTTCCTAAATATTCCTTACAGTCGATTAATTGATATGTTGGAGATCATATAGAAAAAATGGCGTTGCATAATAAAAGTATGAATTTAGGCTAGGAGGGTGAAGAAGAGAAAAACTCTTTGTTATTCTCACTCCCAACAAATTCTACAACATTCAATTCGTTTACTAATTCACGCTTCTCACATTCGAGGACTTCCCATTCTATATTTAATTAATCATTGAGATACCCTGGTTTGAAAGTTATTCAACCTGGCTTCGTCAGCGGTGATAGCCAAATCATATCAAATCTGTTGGCCTCGCAATTATTCATCTCTCTTTTCCCTTTCTCTGTATTCTCTGTGCCCTCTGCGGTTTAATCATTCCGATACAACCGGAATTGAACTCAGACATCTATTCACCAACGCCTATTTTATTACCGGATTAAAAATTGTTTTCGCCTACCATTTAAATCTTTTGAATATCAACTCTCGTCTCTTTTCCGGCACTTCTGCCATTCTCTCTACAAAATTTTACATTTTTCAAAAATTGTGCCGTCATTGTAGGGGCGGATTCACAACAATATCAGACCAAAACCAACAATGTCAAAAACCCACCCCCACCAACGGTAAATACTGTTAGTTAACTGTGACGCAGCGGAATTTCTATCTGAATTTTAGTGCCTTTGCCAGGTTCAGAAAAACACTTGAACTCTCCTTTGTGCTGCTCTACAATTATCCGATAGCTGAGAGAAAGTCCCGCTGATATGGGTGGTTCCGCAGGTGTTGCTGCCAAAAAGGGATCTGAAATTTGGGCGGTGATATCTTTACTATGGGCGATGTCGTTATCAGCAATCTCAATAGAAATTCGCTGAGCATCCACCACCTGAGTGGTAATCAAAATCACAGGCTTAAATTTGATGGATTCCAACTCTTCCAACTCTTGAGCCGACTCTTCCAAAACATCGATCGCGTGATTGATGATATTCAGAAAAGCTTGATTGAGCAGACCTGCATAACACTCAATTTGTGGCAAATTGCCGAATTCTTTCATCACCTTGATGTCTCGCCTTCCCTCGCGCGCCGGCAAGCGGTGCTGTAACAACAACAGAGTATTTTCTAAACCGTCGGAAACATCGAATAACTGCCAGCCCGCTCGATCGCTGCGGGAAAAATCCTGTAGCGACAAGATTATTTGGCGGATGCGATCGCTCCCGGTACGCATGGAACTCACAATTTTCAATAAATCGTCGAGTACGAATTCCACATCCATATCTTGTTGTTTTTGCAGGATTTCCTCTCCAGGAGTGACTAGCTCTTTTTGATACAATCGCAGCAGTTGAATTAAATCGGTCGCGTAGCTTTGAACGTGAGTTAGATTGCTGTAAATAAAAGTAATTGGGTTGTTAATTTCGTGGGCTATCCCAGACACCAGTTCGCCCAAACTAGACATTTTTTCATTTTGCAGCATTCGATCGCGCGACAGATCCAATTCTTGCTGGGTTAACTGCAACCGCCCCCTCAACTCGTGCGATCGCTTAGACGCGCGCACCCGCGCCAATAATTCCTGCTTAACTATCGGTTTAAACAGAAAATCGTCAAAGGACGCATCCAATTCTTGAATTTCATCAAATTGCTCCGGTGTTGTCAGCAGAATAAAATAGGCTGCCGCCAATTCTCGATCGGCTTTCACCAGCCGGCACACCTCCAAAAAGTTGATTTGAGGCGAAGTCCCGTCGCAAATGATCGCATCGGGGGACAATTCCTTCGCCAAGTCTAAACCCTTCTTATCGTCGGGGACGACTCTCACCTGATGTCCCTCTTGGCTGAGTAACTCTTGGACAACTTGAAAAGTCACAGTATCCGCGATGATCGCCAGAATCTTTGCCATACTTCTACCACCTCCACAAATTACTTTTTAGGATACAACCGTCAGAATTGCGCTGACAGATTTAAAATTCCAAAATAGTTCAATTCCATCAAAAAACACCCCATCCCCGCTCCCTCAAAACCCAAAATAGCTAATACCATTTTAGATTTTATATTTTAGAGGAAGAAATTGGGAATGACTTACTGTATAATAGTTGGGAGCTTGCCTAAAGTTGCATATTGTTTGGGGACTGGTATCACGAGAATGTATAATTTTAGACGGGTAATGCAAAAATGCAAATTTTGTCCTTCGTAATTAATGTTACATCAGAGCTTTCGGCCGAAAGACTGCTGAGGGCGATCGCAGATACTTTCTCAAATTGCGCCAGGAAACAATAAAAAACTTTAAAATCAATTAATAGTATCGTTAAATTCACCTTCTCGGTCAGCGCCTGAGAATGCCAATTACCAACACCACCTCAACTTTGATTCAAGCCGAAACACTAGAACTATTAGAATGGCCGCGCCTGTGTCAGCACTTGGCTACCTTCGCGGCCACAAAACTCGGCGTAGCCGCCGCCCTCGACCTCGAAATCCCGGCAACTCAAGCTCAAACAGCAGAACTCAAGGCCCAAACTCAGGAAGCTTATCAGTTAGAGAGCCGCGCTGGCGGTGCTTTGAGTTTTGAAGGAATCCAAGATATCGGCACTTCTCTGCAACGAGCCGAACTCCAAGGTTTGCTCAGCGGCGAAGAATTGCTGGCAATTGCTACTACCCTCGCCGGAGCAAGGCAATTGCGCCGGGTAATTGACTCTCAGGCAGATGTGCCGACGCTCAAAGAACTGGCATCCCAATTGCGGACTTATCCCGAACTAGAGCAAGAAATCCACCGCTGTATAGACGATCGCGCTCAAGTAGCAGACAGAGCCACTCCTAAATTAGCAGGAATTAGAGTTCAAATGCGACAGTTGCGCGATCGCATTTATCAAATATTGCAGGGGATTTTGCAGCGCCAATCCAACGCCGTACAAGAACAGCTAATTACCCAAAGAAGCGGACGCTTTGTCATTCCCGTCAAAGCCCCCCAAAAAGATGCCATACCGGGCATCGTTCACGACTCCTCGGCCAGCGGCGCGACACTGTACGTTGAGCCCCACAGCACAGTCAATCTTAACAACCAAATGCGGCAGTTGCTCCGGCAAGAACAAGCCGAAGAAGAAGCAGTCCGCCGCGCCCTCACCGAGCAAGTCGCAGCAGTAAAACCCGATTTAGACAGATTGGTGGTTGTAGTTACAACTTTAGATTTAGCGGCCGCTAAAGCGCGTTATAGTTATTGGCTGCAAGCAAATCCGCCGAAATTTATCGAATTGGGAGAGCCAGAATTAGCACCAAAAAATCCCGAAAAAGAAGATGAGGAAAAAGAAGATGAGGAAAACTCAGAAAACAGTCAATTATTAATTCGCAACCTGCGATCGCAAATTACCCTGCGCCAGTTGCGACATCCTTTATTAGTTTGGCAGCAACAGCACGAGCAAGGCTTTCCAGTCGTGCCGGTCGATTTAACGATCGGGCCGCACATCCGCGTCGTCGCCATCACTGGCCCCAACACTGGCGGCAAAACTGTCACCCTCAAAACCTTGGGATTGGCAGCTTTAATGGCGAAAGCAGGAATGTTTGTTGCGGCCCGCGAACCCGTAGAATTGCCTTGGTTCGACAATATTTTGGCCGATATTGGTGACGAACAATCTTTGCAGCAAAGTTTGTCAACTTTCTCCGGCCATATCCGTCGCATCAGCCGCATTTTAGAAGTTTTACAGAATAAATCGCAGGCTGAAGGGGAAGAAAATTCAAACCTTCCAATTACTAATTCCCAACAGCAAGAGGAAGAAGTCACAGATACACAGAACAGTGTTTCTCCTCTCCCAATCCTCAAACCTAAATTACAAATTCCCACACCCCAAATCCCAATTACCAATTCCCAATTATCAATTCCCAAATCTTTAGTTTTGTTAGACGAAGTAGGAGCGGGGACAGACCCATCAGAAGGCAGTGCATTGGCGATCGCCCTGTTGCAATACCTCGCCCAACATTCCCTATTAACAGTTGCAACTACGCACTTTGGCGAACTCAAAGCCCTCAAATATCAAGACTCCCGCTTTGAAAATGCCTCAGTAGAATTTGACGACAATTCCATGCAGCCAACCTATCGCTTGCTGTGGGGAATTCCCGGACGTTCCAACGCCCTCACCATTGCCAAAAGACTCGGTTTGCTAGCATCTATAGTCGATGAAGCTCAAACCTATGTCGGGGGAGCCTCTCAAGATGTTAATCAAGTGATTGCCGGACTCGAAGCACAGCGCCGGAAACAGGAAACCAAGGCCAGAGAAGCAACTCAACTGCTACACCAAACCGAAAAACTGCACAGAGAAGTTTCTCAAAAAGCAGCCGCTTTGCAAGAGCGGGAGCGAGAACTCAAAATAGCTCAGGAAGTGGCAGTAAATGAGGCGATAGGGTCGGCAAAATCAGAAATTGCTCAAATCATTCGTCGCTTGCAGTCGGGCAACCAGACGGCTCAAAATGCCCAACAAGCGACAGATACTTTAAATCAAATTTCTGAAAAACATCTGCCCTCTCGGCAACAACCGGCTAAACCCAAACCGAGTTTTATGCCGAAAGTGGGCGATCGCATCCGCATTCCCAGCTTGGGCCAAACCGCCGAAGTCCTCAGCGGTCCCGATGCTAACGAAGAGTTGAGCGTTCGGTTTGGGATTATGAAAATGAGTGTCAAACTGGGAGAAATTGAATCCCTCGACGGTCAAAAACCGGAAACTAAAGCTCAATTAGCCAAGGTAGCAGCCCAAGCACAAGCACTCGCTACGGCTAAAGCTAAGCAAGCAGCGGCGGAACCTGCAAAACCCAATCCCGAAATTGCCATTCGCACTGCTAATAATTCGATCGACCTACGGGGTGCGAGAGTCTCAGACGCAGAAATCGAAATAGACAGAGCTCTTTCCAAAGCCGTGGAATACGGAGTCCTGTGGATAATTCACGGCAAAGGTACGGGACAGTTGCGGCGCGGGGTTCACGAGTTCCTCGCGAATCACCCGCAGGTTTCCCGCTTTGAGCTCGCCAGTCAAAAAGAAGGAGGTGCAGGTGTGACGGTGGTTTATTTGAAATAGTCAGGATTTACGCATTTCCGGTTGACTCGTAATTATATAGTTGTATGCCGCAAAACAAATCGCAAGGAACATATCATACTGATGCAACCGGAATGGATACTATACTGCAAATGTGGAATAATTAAGAGTTGCTTTCCAACTTTAGTAACTGCCTGACTAATGAAAAAAACTCCCTCAAATGAAGTTTTGGTGGGCGACTGTCGTGAAGTGATGAAGACATTGCCAGAGAATTATATTTCTGCGTGTATCACTGACCCACCTTATAATTATGAATTTATTGGTCATAAATGGGATGACTCAGAAATTCAAAGGCGTATTGAAAGAGTCAATGGCAAGGGAAATAAAACCCTTGTTAAAAACATTCCCTATGGCAGTGGTTTAGCAGGCGGAGTCAGAAACCAAAAATGGTATCAAAGGAATCGCAACAACACTCTGGATTATGAAAAGTGGTGCTTTGAGTGGGGTGAGCAGCTTTTTCGGATCTGCAAACCGGGTGCGACAGTTTTAGTTTTCAACAGCACACGAACGGTTGCTCACGTACAAGTAGCCCTTGAAAGTGCTGGTTTCTATGCGAGAGATATTCTTGTTTATAAAAGATCGAGTGGTATTCCTAAAGGTGTCAATATCAAACAACAGTTAGAGAAGAAAGGATATGAAAATTCTGAACAATGGGATGGTTGGCACAGTTGTCTGAGGAACGAATGGGAAGCAATCTGCGTACTTCAAAAACCACTGGTTAATAATTACTTGGAAACTCTACAGGAGTATGGTACTGGTCTATTTTATACTAAAGATCAGTTCGGTGGTTTTCAGTCAAATATTTTAGAAGGTATACAGCGTGAGAAAACCGAGGAGTTTAACGTCCATTGTACAGTTAAACCAATCGCTCTAATGAGAAAGCTGGTCGAAATATTTGTACCGCGTTTGGAAAATTCTATTCTAATCGATCCTTTCGCAGGATCGGGAACCACATTGCTGGCGGCGCAAGAATTTGGCATTAGGTATGTGGGCATTGAAATTGTACCTGACTACATAGAGATTATCAACAAGCGCCTTGATAGTTTCAGCGGTATACAGGGAATTCTCCCACTTTTTCAATAAGAAATGACTTTAAATCAAACCCGCTTATTGTTTGTATAAACTCAAACGAATCTTCCCCAGTGTAAACTTTCCAAGTCCCTACTTGGCACGCTGTAATAGCTGCGGGCAAATTATCTTGTCTAAGGATTAAAAATATGGGTTCGTAATTATATGTACGAAGTAGTGGGCCATAAGATTTGAATTTTTTCAGTGTTCCAGAATCTCCTGAGCCAATACGATATTTTGTATCTATCGCGTACCCATCAACAATCAGATCGCACGGCTCATCGCTTCCCACTTTAAATGCTGGCTGAAAACTACTGCAATATGCTTTGCACGTTTCAGTTGGGGAGTCAGAAGGAGTTGACCTATATCCTATATCTGCGGTATTGTTAGACTACATTCATTATTGTACCGTAATTGCGATACGATTATAAGATAGTGTTCAATTTTTGGACAACTTTTTTACATTTTTTATTCATGATGCTAAAATAGAGATGTTTGTTACTTCATGGGGTGGTGCAGCAAGGTTAGCACGCTTCGGTTTTCCGAAGAGACGTGGGTTCAATTCCCATCCCCCCCACTTACATTCATTATATTTTACGATCGTCGTTATAAAGTGAATACGATTACTCGTGATACAATTTTTTCGCTTGAAACAGAGAATGTCAGTAAAGGTTTTTATGGGCATCGTAAGCAACTTTTGCGTGTTCTTAACAATGCCCTTTTAAAAGGCGAACAACCAGTTCTAATTACTTTAACTTTTTCCTACGTATTGCTGTTTGCAGCATGGTCTGAAGCTCAGTTCATGCAAGTAATACATACACCCGATACTTTATCAGATTCGCAGGTAAATAGTATAAAGGACGCTAAGAATCGACTGGGTATGGGTGAGGGATGGAAAGCTTTAATCAAATGTGCTTTTGCAAAAGTTCCTGGAGATGATGTACAGGTTCGAGAAAAAGAAGCTCGTCTAATTAAGGTTATTGAAGAATGTATAATTCCCAATTCCTTACTGAGGAATAAGATTGCGCATGGTCAATGGTCTGTTGCGCTAAATAGAGAACACACTGCACAGAATGCTGATCTAACAAACCAATTAAACGAATTAGATTATGTAAAGATCGACTTGTTGTTTCAAATTCAACAAGTTATTGGATTTATTGTGCGAGATTTGTTGCAGTCTCCTGATAGTGGTCATTTTCGATTTTTCTGGCAGCATGATACAAAGTTGCAGGAATTGTTAAGTAAAAGAAGTTCTTGGAATATCGATTCAAAACTAGCTACTCTCCGAAATCGCAAGAAAAATGTTTCATGTGTAAAGAATGGTACGTAGAAATCTCTCTGATAATAAGCTTCAGGTTAACAATGCGCTCGCACCAGGCCGCCCAATTATAGTGGTTTTGAGCGGAGCCAGTCTGCGGCTGGTGAAGCGCGACGTTATACTGCTCAATCCTAAGTAGGCACTAGAGTGTGGGTACAGTAGAATATTTTGACAAAAAGAACGAAATATATATTATGTAGGGCGAAGCATGAGGGCGACAGTAGATCGCGGCGATCGCCAACCATTTTTTGTCCTTATGCAACGCCGGGCTAAGGTCTAAATCAACATACATACTATGCCGCTTGTGTCAACTCCCAATACCGAACCGACGCCCTAGCTTGCGTCCCCAATATTGCCTATTTTATTTTTTTCTTATGGGAGAGATACCAAACACATCCCTTAAAATATCGTGTTCTTCATTCTCTTCTGCATAAACTTTTTCGATAAATGAATTTTGGTATCTTGCTAAAATTTGCTCTAGTTTTCTTTCAGTCCTCATCAGTTACCAGTTCAGCTAAACTAACAGATAATGCCTTGGCTATTTTGCTGGCATTAAGCAGCGTTATATTCCTTTCTCCTCGTTCAACGGAGCCAATATAGGTACGATGTAATTCAGATAGTTCTGCAAGCCGATCTTGGGAAAGATTTCTGAGCTTTCTGAAATGTCTAACTTTTTTACCAAATTGCTCCGTAATATCCATAGATTGCGCCAGATTAAGCAATGACAACTATAATCTCACAGACTATAAGTAGCGACAGACTATAAGTAGCATTCGAGAGCGCTAGGATCTTTGCATTGATATAAGTCCCGATAGTTTCAAAGCACTGATTTGATTTCGGTCACTCTGCGGGGTAGGATGGTTAGAAGTAAAAATCTATGGGTTTTGCGGATTGTGATCGATCGAACTTGAAGCGGCAACTTTTCACCCACAACTCCGTCCAGCAATTAGGATTGCCGGAATCAAAGCAACGAGCTATGGAGACAAATTAACAGATGTGCTGTTGCCCACAGGCCGCAAAGCTTTTATCACTGCATACTGTTTGATATCCTGCCTCAACCTGTCTTAATTTCCCGTGCTGAAGCCATGCGCTCGACCGTAAAGCCCTCCGCTCCCACAAACGAAACGGGCCAATCTCCCAACTGGGAAGAATTGACCCGAAAAGCACCAGAACCTACCCAGTTGGACAACATTAAAGCCCAACTGGATTTAGTGCTGTTAGCCCTAGAAGCACTGGCAGAAATTGGCTCAGAGGCGATGCTCAAGGTAGCAGCCGAACTGAATTTAGAGCCAATGGTAGCCGATCGGGTAGCTTTGTGGCGGCTGCGCCAATCTAACCCGCTGCGGAAAGGCCACGGAGGGCGCAAAAAACTAGATGTGGAGGAAGCTCGATCGCTCGTTTTGATAAGCTGTCATTTGGCAAAACAGCACCAAGCTTTAATCCGCCGCGCTGTTGCTTTGCTCGAACAAATGGCAGAGCAAAACCGCGAACCTCACACCATCGCTTTGCTGGGAGATTATATTGACAGGTTCAGCAACACTTATGCCGATCGCATGGAAGATGCAGACAATTTATCGGCCCGAGAACTGACTGATTTGGCGCTCAAACTCCTGATCGATTTGCTATTTTACAGCAGTCCCGGCGGCCACCGCCGCCTCTGGCTGGCACTTCTAGACCGCGCTAAGCATTAAACTACGGTCAACAGTCAACAGTCAACAGTCAACAGACTTTCTGCTATGGTTCTCAAACGGTACACGCCCCCCACTTGCACGCTGGAAATTACAGCCAAAAGTTCGCCTCTATCTCGCTGGGCGGGCCAACCGGTGTTTAAATATTTAAGTTTCGAGCTGCGACTCGACGACCCCAGGCTGCCAGATACCCAACACGTTACTCTCAGGGGCGATCGAATTCAACTAGAAACCCTCCACGAAGCTGTCAGCAACTACGTCCAAAACTTGCTCGGCGCATCCCGCGATTGGGAAAGCAACCTCAACTCTCAAACCGGCCGTATCCCTGCGGGTTCAGACTCGCCAGAAGCCGCGCGTAATGCCGTCATATTCGATCGATCCGTCAACAGTTCCGAACTAGCAACTTCCAACCCCTACTCTCTCCCAACTTCCTACCTTCCGGTTCCCCCCCGCTTAGAACCCCGCGGCTTGCTTGCCCACAACTTGTTTTTAGGCTCTTTGAGCGCCGCAGAATCGGGGCCAGTAGTTCCCTTGAGCACCCTGCAACTGTTTGACTTGGCCACAGCACTGGATGACTGCGCCGCCGAAGTGATGGCGCTTCCCAACCTCAACCGCGAGCCCCGACGGCCGCTGTCCTCACCCTGGCTCAAGGTGGCAGCAATGATGGTCGCCAGCGCGGGCCTGACGACAGGAATTATCAAAATGCTCGATCGGGCCGCCACCTCCCCGCAAACCGCCTCAGCCCCCGATCCAGGAAACCCCCAGTTAGCTGCCGGCGTCTCCCCCAGTCCTGTTGCCGCCCTACCGACACCCCCAGCACCCACACCCGCCGCCACGCCCACTTTACCGCCCCTGCCACCCCCGCCCATCAACACCGCCGCCTCCCCCAGCCCCAGCTTGCCCCCCATCGCTCTCGCCCCAACTCCCCCCACCAACAAACCCAGCCCCATCCAGCAGCCAGCCCTGCTATTTCCCCCCAACGGCAGCGCAGCCAGCGCCCCACAGAGCGCCCCAGCTTTCCCTCAAGGGCAAACAATCACTATTCCCGCCCCCGAAGAACCGCCCATTTCCGCCCCCCAAGCACCCGCACCAGTGCCCTACGTGCTGCCCCCCCTACCGCCGAGACTAGCTCCCGCCGTACCGCCCCCCCTGCCGCCCTCGCTGTCGGCTTCTCGATTTCCCGTTCCCCCGCCGCAGCCCTTCCCCAGCCCCATCGAGCCGATTGTCCCCCCCGCCAGTACCGAACTCCCGCCCCTTGAGGACGCTCAACCAACCACCGAGTCCGAGGACAACAACCAGGCTGCGGCGAGCCAAAAAAACCGCACTTTATTTGATACAATTCCTCAAGTTTCAGAAGCTAGAACTTACTTTGAGGAACGCTGGAAGCCTCCAGAAGGAATGGAACAAACTTTGGAATACAGCGTGCTGATCGATGAAAATGGGTCAGTTCAAAGTATTGTGCCGATGGGAAAAGCAGCAGCAGATTATATCGAGCAAGCTAATATGCCATTAGTCGGCGAGCCGTTTGTTTCTGCCGTTTCTAATGGCAAAAACCCGAAAATTAGAGTTGTTTTGCGACCAAGCGGTCGAGTACAAACCTTTTTGGAAGAGAGTGATTGAAGGCTCTCAAACAAATTGTCCAGATAGGAAATCCCGGTAAATTGCTAATGTTAAACAATTTCAAAAAAAATTAAATTTTCACTGCGGCTGCTGCCGCCAGCGTATTGACAGTTGCTCCCGTTTGTAGTATATAAATCTCTTAACCTGTGGGGGCAGAGTCACCAGTAAAAAAAGTTGCTGACACTCGTCAACAGGTTCGCATTCTGCACTCTAGAAACTTCCTTCTTCCTTCTTCCTGACATCCGTTACATCTTGTACAGTGCTCGTTGCCGAACTTCCTTCTATATCATCAATGCCCTTTTGTTCTATCCCAAACTTCTCCAATCCAATAAAAAATTGCAATCCCGCAAAAACTATATAAAAAATCTTCAATACTAGCAGTACGATTTGGTAAAATGGCTTGCAGCATTTCTTCTGCCGCAGTGAACATAGTAAAAATTGCGGGCCCGAAAGGAATTGAATAATTAAACAAATTCATCTTTTTTTGACCAGTTGCCCTATGGCACAAAAAAGATGCTATTCCGTACAAAATAAAGTGGCCGAGTTTGTCATAAGGCGGATGAGCGAGAGAAAAGTTGACTAATTTCCCCGTACCTGCTAAAAGCATAATACTGAGAAGAATTAAAACGTACACAAAACAAGCAACTATCCAGAAATTTTTTGAGAACTTCATCTTTTTTTGCCGATACCCACTAGGGAAGAATTAATTACGTGCCGCCCCAAAATAAAAACAAATCTTTAATTGCGTATTGTATTTGTAGGCGTATGCCTAGGAGTAGCAGCAGCTCAAATTTAATGGGTTTTCACTGTCAAAACTTGCGGTGGCGACGCATCGGGCGGATAAATAAAATCCACTTCTACAAGTCGCTTTTCTCCGGATTTCATCTCTAGTTTTACCAAAGGTTCCCCCTGCTGTCCCCGCCGCTGCACTAAATGCACGTAGCGAGTTTGAGGCACTTTATTTTCATCAGTATAGCGCACTCGAACCGTCCCCCTAAAAAAAATTTGAGGTGCCGGAGGTTCTAAAAAACTAAGTCCTCCTGAAGTTAATTTGTCTGTCTTAATTGGAGTTTGAATTGCGACAGTGACAGTTTGATTGTTGCTGGTAGAATTGTACAGTGGCAAGCTGAGACTGTATTGAATTCCGTAATTGCCGTGGGCGCGGTATGCTGTAT
This sequence comes from Microcoleus sp. Pol12B4, assembly GCF_036701385.1. Taxonomy (NCBI): domain Bacteria; kingdom Bacillati; phylum Cyanobacteriota; class Cyanophyceae; order Oscillatoriales; family Microcoleaceae; genus Microcoleus; species Microcoleus sp. Pol12B4. Next base: position 14,759 of record NZ_JAUBQR010000164.1, read on the forward strand.
CTGGGTAGCGG
>NZ_JAUBQR010000165.1:0-14650 GCF_036701385.1 Microcoleus sp. Pol12B4
GATCCGGGTTGCATAGCCGACAAAAGCATTGATAACGGTTTCTTGCGGAGGTTCATAGCCCAAACTTTTCAACCATTTAGGTGTTTTGGAAACTTTGCCACCAGCATCGACTACTAAATCTCCATACAAATTCTCTGTATGGATGTTACCAGGGTTGTGGCGATCGCGAAAACGCACCGATATGCCAGCAATCTCCGCGCGCGAGGCATTCGCCAGCAACCCCGTTACGGTGCCTCCTTCGAGGAAATGCACGTTCGTATTTTCAGCCAAGCGGTGGCAAATTTGCCAATCCAGTAAATCCCGACTGAACATAATTAAATCATTTAGATCGGGGCTAAATTGCGGGGCCCAACCCGCCGGACTAAACCACCCGATCGACTTCGGATTTAACCTAGGAGCACCAGCAGCTATCAGTTCGTTTTCCAAGTCAGGAAACACCTCTTCTAGGATGATTCTCCCCCGATTTAAAAGGATGTGAAGGTGACTGGATTGAGGAATCCCGGGGCGAGGTGCGGGTTGTTCAGGAAAAAAATCTCGTTCAACAATACTGACTCGGTCGAAGTGTTTTGCTAATACTCTAGAGGCCAACAGTCCTGCTAAACTGCCCCCAATAATAATTGCATGACTTTCTCGCTGCACTATCGAATTCCTTGAAAGCTAATTTGCCATAGCATGGGTTGATGAATTGTGAACAATTTGTCTGGGCTTCTCTGCCGACTCTTAATATCGATCGACCAAAGATTTTCCTCTGCGATTATTTTAATCCGACTTACCATTACTACCATCTATCTCGGATGCGCCACAGCGCACCTTACTCATACCTGAGAACTAACAACTTCACAACTGCCAATTTACATAGCACAAATATTCCTAAAGTGACAGCCGGCCGCAGACATATTTTTACACTTCCAACTGTAGGGGGATGCTTTAGCTCGTCAATAAGGCGATGCTTGCCATTGGGGGCATGAGTCTAAAACTATACATTGGTTAACTTGCGCCAATGAGCGCGCGCACCCACTCCTTAACGAGGAATATACTATGTATCAAAATTTGCCAATAAATCCACAACTGTATAACATCGGATTCTGGCTGGCCCAAGTGCCAGTAGAGCAGACTACTACAAACACAGCAGAAGACGCAGCACTCCTCTATTCCGGGCCACAATTTTTTATCGCCTTGATAGCTGGAGTGGTACTTGCGTGCGCTTTCCAACTCTTGCTAACAAATTTATCAGTAGCCGCTGGTCTTTCGTACATGGGACAATCCCACGACGACGGCCACCACTCGGATAGCGGCAGTTCCCCAGTCCGCCACATCGGCAGAAAAGTAGGCACTTGGACGCTAATCACCGTCACCGTCGCTTTATTTTTCGCTTGCTTGCTTGCAGTAAAGCTCAGCTTGATTAGCAGTCCCGGTTTAGGTGCGATCGTCGGTTTAGTCGTTTGGGCAGCCTATTTCTCAATGCTTGTTTGGGTGAGTTCCACCACCGTCGGTTCCTTGATCGGTTCCGTCGTCAACACCGCCACATCAGGCTTTCAAGCCATTGTCGGCACCGCAGCCTCGGCCATTGGCGCCAAAGCAGCCAGCAACCAAGTAGTGGCTACAGCCAAAGCAGCAGCAGCAGCAGTGGGCCATGAATTGGGTAGCGCGATCGACCCGACAAGCTTGCGCGAAAACGTCGAAGACTACATCCAAAGCCTAAAACCGCCAGAATTAGACATCAAAGGGATGCGTAGCGAGTTTGAAAAATTGCTTAACGATCCGCAACTAAAAACCATTGCAGCCGAAAATTTGCCGAATCTCGATCGCCAAACTCTCGTAGATTTAGTAAGTTCGCGATCGGACTTATCAAAACGCGACGTAAACCGGATTGTAGACCAACTTCAAGATGCTTGGAAACAAGTAGGAAAACAAGGGCAGCAATCAGACGGCATCGCCCAATTAGTAGACTATCTCAAATCGGCCAAATCGGGAGATTTGCTCTCAGATAAATTGGCAAGTAGGGTAGAAAAAGCTCTCAGCAATCTGAGCGGTCAAAACTCTGGACAAAGCCCGACAATGATGTCCCAAGCAACGACAATGGCAGTCAATGCTTTAATGGGAATAGTATTGGGTCGCACGGATATTTCTGACTTGGATCTTGAAAAAGTAGTCGGTCAGCTCAAAGAAGCTAAAGACAAAGTTACCCAGCAAACTGATAAAATTACCGCTCAAGTCAAAGGCGAACCCGTAACTTACAGCCCAATTCGTGCCGACGTAGAAAACTACCTACTCAACACTTATTCGTGGCAGATGAACCCCCAAGCCATCGAGCGCGAATTTCGGGACGTTCTATACGATCCTACAGCCGATCCGGGAACTGTGCGCCGCGAATTAGAAAAACTAAAACAGTCTTATTTTGCCGAAATCCTGGCTAGTAGAGGTGTTTTTACCCAAGACAAAATTAAACAAATTTCCCAGGAATTAGAAGCAATTAGACAGCGCGTTTTACAAACCGTGATCTTTGCCGAAGAGCAAGAAAAATCTCGCGATTTGCAGTGGCGGGTAGAAACTTATTTGAAGCTGACTCCGAAAGAAGAACTGACAGCAGCAGGTATCGGGAGCGATTTCAAAAAAATCTTAGAGGATTCCGATGCTAGTTACGAACAGTTGCGCGATCGGCTTTCTCCTTACACCCGCGACAGTTTTGTGCAAATTCTCCGAGGTCGCGAAAACTTCGGATTCCAGGAAGTAGAACAGATTGTTCAAGAGTTGGAAAGGACGCGAGATGTAGTTTTAGCAGATGCTAAAGGTATGCAAGAAGCAGCGCAAGTCCGACTAGACAACCAGTGGCAAAGAGTGCAAGAATACTTGAAGTCTACGGGCAAAGAAGAACTCAATCCCGAAGGCATCAAGCGCGATTTGAAAACGCTGCTGGACAACCCGGAAGCGGGAATGTGGGCGCTGAGAGCTAGAGCTTCTAAGTTCGATCGCGAAACCTTGGTAAAATTGCTATCTCAGCGGAAAGACCTCAGCGAAGACCAAGTAAATCAGCTTCTCGACAGCGCCGAAGAAAATTGGCACGGCGCGCTGCATGCGCCGCAAAAGTTGGCCGAAAAAGCTAAGGATCAGTACGACCAAACCACTACCGCCCTTGCAGATTACCTTCGCAATACTGGCAAATCAGAACTCAATCCTGAAGGGATTAAGCGGGATTTGACAAAACTCCTGGAAAATCCCAAAGAAGGAGCTTTAGCGCTGCGCGGCCGGCTGTCTCAAGTCGATCGCGATACTTTGGTAAAACTGCTTTCTCAGAGACAAGATTTGAGTGAGGAACAAGTCAATCAAATTATCGACCAAGTGCAGGAAACTCTGGGATCGATTGTGAAAGCGCCGCGCCGTTTGGCAAAACGGGTGCAAAGCCAAGTACACGATTTTCAAAGTGTTTTAGAAGATTATTTGCGTAATACGGGCAAGGATGAATTAAATCCAGAAGCCATCAAGCGCGACTTGCAACTGCTGCTGCATGACCCGAAAGTGGGCGCTTACAGTTTGGGCGAGCGCTTGTCACACATCGATCGAGCTACAGTTGTTTCTCTGCTGTCTCAGCGGCCGGATATTTCTGAAGCAGAAGCAAATCGCATTGTCGATGGAATTTTGTCGGTGCGCGATGAGTTCGCACTGCAAATTCAGAAAATACAGGAGGGTATTCAGTCGGTAATTGACGGGATTCTCGGAAAAATTCGGGATTACCTCAATTCGCTCGATCGCCCTGAACTCAACTATGAAGGCATTACGCGGGACGTGCGGAAGCTATTTGACGATCCGCAAGCCGGATTTGATGCTTTGCGCGATCGGCTGGGTCATTTCAATCGGGATACTTTAGTAGCACTAATGAGTTCTCGCGAGGACATTTCCGAAGCAGATGCCAACCGCTTGATCGACCAAATTGAAAGAAGTCGCAACAGCGTATTGCAAAGAGCAGAACGCTTGCAGCAAGAGGCCCAGCTTCGCCTCGAAAGCATCAAACTGCAAGCCGAAAAACAAGCCGAAGAAACCCGGAAAGCAGCAGAAGTTGCCTCTTGGTGGCTGTTTTTCACCGCTCTTTCTTCGGCCGCTGCTGCCGCAGGCGCCGGTGCTTTAGCCGTCATCCGATAAAAAAGACTCAAGTTGCGATCGAATTGCAGATAGTGCCTGATGTGAGTTTATACTGATATCAGGCACTACTTTTATTAAAGGATGTTATCCGGGAGTGGGAACTGGTTTATTTAATTTGTTGGTACTTTTTAAGGTTATTCGTAAATCCGCTCCTACAAGTTTATTGAGGAGAATGCAAACTGTGAGTTTATACATTTTAATTAGCAGTTTTGCTTCATTGACAATAAAAAAGTCAAAAGCATAATTTTAGATTGTCTATTTTATTGGCGGATGTAAATGAAAATTCGGCGGATATTCCTTACCTCTGCGATCGCAATTTTTTTGTCAGTTATGAACGTGGTTCAGACTTCGAGGCTGGATTGACTTCTGAGTGTATTTCACCACCCCTGCAAGGATTGCTGTAAAACAACACAAATCAAAAAAGCTCTTGGAATAAGAATCTTTTTGCAGGAAAAACTCGACGCGACAGTCCGGTCTCTCCTCAATATTTTTTAGGTACAGTAATAGTAGGGTTCTAAATCCCGCACGCCTGTTCTCTCAACCGCCTGCCTCCCTGGTTGCGCTAGTATCAAACGCGAACTCAAAAAGTTCGATCGCCCGTTTCCTTTGAAGATGCCGATCGTCAGGTTATAACTTGTAGGCCATTAGGTTGTGCATAATAGGGAACTAAAGCTGTGAAAATACTACACTGACTGTGGGGGGCAACATACCGGATACCTTGGAAATACCAAGGGCTTTGCCAAGCCAGCCCAGAAAAGTCAAAACACGCAGGCCCTGCGATCGCCAATGCTAAACAACCTACGTCTCAAACCTCTCCTGGCTAGTTGCCGAGTAGCACCGTGAGGAGGGCGACGCCATGCAACTCCGAAAAAAAACACTATTAATCATCAGTGCAGCGCTGATCAGCCTGATTGTGGTTCTCTATGCCACTGCATCAACTATTTTGCTGCATGATTTTCACAACCTGGAGGCACAGTACGTCCGCCAGGATGTCGCGCGGGCTTTGGACGCATTAGATGACGATTTGTCGAATTTAGACACCAGCGCCCAAGATTACGCCGAGTGGGACGATACTTACTCTTTCGCCATAACACCAAACAAAAATTTTGTCAAGTCAAATTTCGTCGATTCGACATTTGTTTACTTGAGACTAAACTTATTGGTGTTGCTGGACTCCAACGGTCAGACGATATTCAGCAAAGGTTTCGACCTGAAATCCAAAACCGAAATCCCAATTCCCGAAAGCTTAAAACAGCACTTGATCGAGGCGCTGCTAGACTCCTCGACAGGTTCGGGCGATCCCCCCGCCAAAACAGGCGTCCTCACCCTGCCAGAAGCCACGCTGCTGATTGCTTCAAAGCCGATATTCAACAGCAACGCCCAAGGCCCACCGCGCGGAACTCTGATCGTGGGACGCTATCTCGACAGCAGCGAAATCGGTTTGCTTTCAAAACTAACTCATCTGTCAGTAGATTTTAGATTGCCGAGTTTGGATTTTAAAGTGGGAGCCACGAACTACTCCGGGCATGGCGCCAAGGCGATGGCTCCATCTAGGCAGGATTTGGAAAATCTCAAACTCAAAATTTCCCACCTCAAATCAGTAGAAATTTTAGTGGAGCCGCTCAGCGACAGCTTAGTCGCAGGATACGCCCTGATTCGAGACATCCACGGCAACCTAGCGCTGCTGCTGCGAGTAGAGACAGATCGCATCATCTACGGCCAAGGTCAGGCTACCTTGGAGCTGTTTACCTTATCAATACTGGCAGTAGGTTTAATATTTAGCGCGATCACCCTGCTGTTGCTAGAAAAATTAGTCTTAGCGAGATTGGCTTCCTTGAGCACCAGCGTCAGCAACATCGCAGCCAACGGCGACCCAGACTTGCGGGTTCATATGGCAGGAGCAGATGAACTAGCAAGCTTGGCAGACGGCATCAACAGAATGCTAGAAGCATTGGGCAATTCTCAAGTCGAACGTAATGAAAGCGAAGACCGCTATCGGTTGATGGCCGAAAACTCAACCGACATGATCACCAGACACGACCCCAAAGGCGTATTTATTTACGTCTCGCCCGCCAGCCGGGCTTTGCTGGGATACGAACCTTCGGAACTCATCGGCCGCGTCCCCAACGATTATTTTCACCCCGACGATTTAGAAACCATTGCCAAAGCTCACTGGAAAGTCCTGGCGCTCCCAGTTACTTACACCGTTAGCTACCGCATCCGTCGAAAAGACGGCAAATATATTTGGTTTGAAACCACCGGCCGCACGATCAGCGATCCCCAAACCGGCGAAGTCCAAGAAATTATCGGCATTTCCCGCGACATCAGCGTCCGGAAGCAAACAGAACAAGAACTCCGAGAAAGTGAAGCTGCTATCAAAGCTTTGTACCAAGTGACTTCCGCTCCCCGTACAGACCCGCTCAACCACCTATCTACCTTTGATTTGCGCCTCCAAGAACTGCTGGCAATGGGATGCCGACATTTAGGACTGTCCGTGGGAATTTTGTCCTGCATTCAAGGCGATAACTATCAAATCATGGCTGTTGAGTGTCCCGACGGGTCGATCGTCAAAGACCAAATCTACGATCTGGAAAAAACTTTCTGCGTCGCTACGGCAATGGCAAAAGAACCGATTTACTTTGAGTCGGTAAGATTTTCGGGTTTTTCCTTCAACACCGACGACCGAGCCTTCCCCATCGAAGCTTACATGGGCATTCCCGTCACGGTGGGAGGTGAAGTTTACGGCACTCTGTGCTTCTTTTCTCCGACCCCTGTGACAGAACCGTTCCGAGTTGTAGACAGAGAGTTGGTGAAACTGATGGCTCAGTGGGTGGGAAGCGAACTCGAACGCCAGCAAACAGACGTAGATTTGGCAAAAGCTCGCGATCAAGCACTGGCGGCTACTAGAGCCAAAAGCGAATTTTTAGCCACCATGAGCCACGAAATTCGCACTCCGATGAATGGAGTCATCGGCATGACTGGTTTGCTGCTGGATACCCCCTTAACTCGCGAACAGCGCGATTTTGTAGAAACTATCCGCAGCAGCGGCGATGCCTTGCTGACGCTGATTAACGATATTCTAGATTTCTCAAAAATTGAGTCGGGCAAATTGGACTTGGAGGAACATCCGTTTGACATCCGCAGTTGCATTGAGGAATCTCTAGACTTGGTAGCTGCTAAGGCGGCAGAAAAAAAACTGGAAGTGGGTTACTTGATCGATCGTACTGTACCGACAACGGCGATCGGCGATAGCACCCGCTTGAGGCAAATTTTAATCAACTTGCTCAGTAACGCGGTTAAATTTACCGAAACTGGAGAAGTGGTGGTTGCGGTGACTGCCAAAAAGATTTCAGTGTCAGCGGCTAACGCTAAAGAACCGCCAGCAATTAATGGCGAATCGGTAGTAATTAACCCAGCATACGAAATACATTTTGCGGTCAAAGATACTGGTATCGGCATTCCGAGCGATCGCATGGATCGGCTATTTAAATCTTTCAGCCAGGTTGATTCTTCAACGAGCCGGCAGTACGGCGGTACCGGGTTGGGTTTGGCAATTAGCAAGCGTTTGGCCGAAATGATGGGCGGCCGGATGTGGGTGGAAAGTATGGGTAGTGTCGCGGGCAATCCTCCTGCCGATTTTAGATCATCGGCAGTTTTTGATTTGGGATGGGCAGAATCTTGCGAAATTGCCGAAAAATATGGCTATGGCAAATCTGTACTCAGCAACAAGCCGATCGGCCAAAATACGAAATCCGTTGGCTCTACTTTTTATTTTAGTACGATCGTTTCTGGCTGCAAGAATTCCTTACCAGTTAACTTGAGCAATTCTCAACCTGAATTAGCTGGCAAGCGAGTCTTAATTGTCGATGACAATGCTACCAACCGCAGAATTTTGACTCTCCAAGCTCAGTCTTGGGGAATGGTGGCTAGGGCTTCAGATTCGGCTCGTTTGGCTTTAGATTGGCTAGCTGCTAAAGAGATGTTTGACTTGGCAGTTTTGGATATGCAAATGCCGGAAATGGACGGGTTAGCTTTAGCGGCGCAAATTCGCCGGTATCCTGGTTGCGAAAGGTTGCCGTTAGTGATGCTAACTTCGATCGGCAGGCAAGAAATTCACCCCCCTGCTATGGAGATGAATTTTGCTGCTTTTTTGAATAAACCCATCAAACAATCTCAGCTTTACAATGTTTTAATCAATATTTTTGGAGAACAGACAACTGAATTTAAAGGGCAGCGCACTAGCGGGGCTTTCTTGCAAAGCATACCCGTGCTGGCTGAGGACTTACCCCTGCGGATTCTGTTGGCTGACGATCATTTGGTGAATCAGAAGGTGGCTTTGCAAATTTTACAGCGGATGGGGTATCGCGCAGATGTGGCGGGAAACGGTATCGAAGTGCTCGAAGCTTTGCGCCGCCAGCCTTATGATGTGGTGCTGATGGATGTGCAAATGCCGGAAATGGACGGACTGGAAACTACCCGCCACATCCGCGACCAATTTTCAGCAGATTTAACTGTAGAAAATCACACGGGAGAATCAGAAGTTTCGGTAACAAATGAGCAATCTCATAATCGAGACGCGACCAAAAATCACACGGGAGAATCAGAAATTTCCGCAACAGATGAGCAATCTAATAATGGAAAATCCAGAATCCAAAATCCAAAATTGACTGGCGAGGAATCTAACAACCGAAAATCGAAAATCCCACATCTAAAACCACCTAGGCCTTGGATTGTGGCGATGACGGCAAATGCGATGCAGGGCGATCGCGAAGAGTGTATGGCTGCGGGGATGGACGACTATTTGAGCAAGCCGATCGCCATTGACCAGTTGGTGCGAGCTTTGATCGCGTGTAAATCTCGATCGAACTCCGCATTCGATCGCCTGCAGCCGATTGTTTGTTTGGATGCCCCGGCGGAACAGATCGAAGGAACGAGTGAATTAGAAGTGCGATCGAATGTCGCTGTTGCAGGAAATCCACAACTGACAATTCCCAATTCGCCGGCAGTCGTCGATCGCGGTGAATCAAATCTCGATCGGGCTTTGTCACAGAGCCACGATTCCCTGAGTGCAAACATTATAGAGGGACTGCGAGAAGTGGAAGCTTTGGACGAGGCGATCGAGATTTACCTCGAAACAGCTCCCGAACTGCTGCGAGGCATCTCTATAGCTCTTTCCAACGCCGATCCGCTGGCTTTGCGGCGATCGGCTCACTCTTTGAAGTCGATTAGCGGTACTCTCGGTGCTTTTCGCTTGTTTGAGCTGTGCGAGGAACTCGAAATCATGGGCCGCATCGGAACGAATGCTAACCAGCCTTTACCTGATCCGGCCTGCGCGCTTTTAGAACAGGTTGAGGCCGAGTATCAAAGAGTCGAAACGGCGTTGAAAATTGAAATGCAGTCTGTTGATTGTTAGCGGTTAGATCCTGTCAGATTGATTTCTCATAAATTCACGTTTGCTCCGGGTAAGGCGGTCCATCTCAAGCAACAGTAGACAATCGAAAGTTATCTCACCCACCCGAAGGAGGGGACTATTAACTATTAACTTACTTTTTAGTTACCAAAACCCAATCGTCCGCTGTTTTGACAATCTCAGCATTCTGCAAACCTAAATGTTTTAAAACGGGTTTTTCTAACAGAAAATAAGGTTGAGGAAGAGATTGCCATTTCTTTTTGAGCGTCGGCGCATCGGCGACAATAACTTGGCGTTGACTATAAAAATTCAGCGATGGACGGCCCAAGCGGTGAGAAGTAAACACCTGTTGACCTGCGGGAGTTCCTGTGCGGACAATTTCGGCGATCGGCTTAACAGGATAATCCTCCGCCAGTTCCCAAACCCAGTTATCTGAAGCCACCAATACCAATAGCGTCAGGTAAGTTCCCCAAATTAAAACTAATATAAACTGCCGATCTTTGCGGTGCAGCAACACTGCCCCCATTGTCATTGTCAAACCTACAAACATCAGCATTAACTGCAAATCTCGATCGGGAGGCACAATGTATTTCCCAATTTGCACTAAGCCACTGAAGTAAATGCAGCCGACAACACCAACTACAGCCAGCACTGCCAAAATCGCGGGATGAGGCAACAAAGAAATAGCATCAAAATGTTCTTCTGCTTCCTCTTTGATCGGCTCTGGCGGCAGCCACAGTTGCTCCCAAACTTCAGCGAGATAACTGCCAACGGCAAGAGCAAAAGCTGGATAAATTGGCAAAATATACCACGGCAATTTAGTAGTCATCACAGAAATAGCCAGCAGATATACTCCAGTCCAAACCAATACTAATTTTGGTCCTGGAAAATTGCGATTTTCCCAACTCAAACGGAGCCCTTGTAGCCAAAATAACTGCCACGGCCAAGCTAATTTTAATATTTCTAAAAGATAATACCAAGGCGGGCCTCTGTGACTGCTCACAGGTTCCGAAATGCGCCGGAAAGATTCGTTAACTAAATTAGCGTGGATGAAATATTGGCCGTAGTGCAGCCATTGGGCAAAATACCAAGCAGCTACTGGCAATGTTCCGATCGCCAATCCGCCCCAAAGATACCCAGAAGTGAGGAGTCGCGGGGTATCCCAAACCAAAAAAATACAGCCAACAGCAGCCAGCAGCAGCCCCAACATCACGCCCTTAGTCAGGCAAATGAGTCCGAACCCAATCCCCGCCCCCAAAGCGTAGCGCAAGTCGCGGCGCGATCGTAGCAAACACCACATCGCCCCCAGCAAGAAACACAAAACTGCTCCATCCAACATCGCCAAACGTCCATGCCGCACCACCGGTAACAGCGTCAGATAAACAAGGGCAGAAAAAATGGCGATCGAACGCGGAGGAAACAACTCCCTGCCAATGGCGTAAAGCAAGGGCACTGAAGCCGCCGTCAGCATCGCCGGTACCAACCTCGCCGTCAATTCGCTGACACCGCCTGCTGCAAAACACAGCCCGATTAGCCAGTGTACCAGCGGCGGTTTGTTGAAATAAGGCATAGAGTCGATCGTCGGATACAGCCAATTTAAGTTACCGCGCCAAATTTCGCGACTTACCTGCGCCGCAATGCCTTCATCCCAATCCCGCAACGCCACGCCGCCCAGATTCAGCCCGAAAATCAGCACTGCAGCCAACAGAAAAGCCAGCATCCACAGTTTGTCTGTAAAGCTGTCATTCCAGCGATTTTTCGGTTTGCGGCCCAGGAAGGGAAAGATTTCTGACATAAGTTAAGAGAGTTTTGAGCGTCCCAAACTGAGGGTAAACTTAGACAGCAGTTATTTGCGACTATGAAAATACCATGAACTTGCCTGTAATTATAGATATTATCATTGGCTTAGTCTTTATCTACCTGACTTTAAGCTTGCTAGCTTCGGAAATTCAGGAACTGATTACTACTGTTTGGCAGTGGCGGGCGGAACATTTAAAGAAGTCGATCGAAGTGCTGATTTCTGGCGGCAGCGAAGGGGCGAAAGATCCCCTGCAATTTAAGCGAGTCGGACAGTTGGCCCATTCGATTTACGCCAATCCGATGATCAAAGATTTGAATCAGGGAGCGAAAGGGCTTTTGTCAGAGGGATTCCGCTCTGTTACGCACCGCATGGGGGATTTGTACCACGGAGTTACGGGTACTAAAAATGTTTTTGGCAATAAATCCTCCAGTGGGCCTTCTTATATTCCAGCCGAGTGTTTTTCGGCTACCCTTTTGGAGACTTTAAAGGTTTCTAGTTTGCTCAGCTCTATCTCTAAAACCCGATTGGAAAGATTTAAACATTTACAATTAGCACAAATTCAACAAATTGGAGAAAATCTGAGTTTGCCGGATGCTACTAAACCGATTATTGAGCAAGAATTTAGGTGGCTGACTGCGGAGTTAAATCGAGTTGTTGAAGATTATCAAAACAATTTAGCAAGTTTGAGTAACAGCTTAGATCGGATGTCGGAAAAGCTAGGATTTTATATTAAAGATTCTCAGGTTTATCTACCAGAAACCGAGCTGGCAGGGAGAGAATTTCAGAGGCAGATGGCATTTGTAAAGGCTCGTTTTGACAGCAAAATTGAGCGGGTGGCGCTGCTAGGGCAACTACAACCGAGTTTAAGCAATCTGTTAAATACTGTTAAAAAAAGTCAAGATTCGGTAGGAGAAATTATGGAGATCCAAGAGGAGAGTCCGATTTATCAACAAATTCAAGAAACATTGGACAGTATGCCAGAATCTTTGAAACGCAGCCTTTATCTTTTAGCGCAGCGCGCTGAAAAAGGTGGCGGAGATACTCAAGAGCAGTTGCAGCGGTTTCAGAAAGAAATTGAAATTTGGTTTGACCAATCGATGGAGCGTGCTTCTGGTGTTTACAAGCGGAATGCTAGAGGGGTAGCGATTTTGCTCGGAACTACGATCGCTGTCGCTGCTAATGCTGATACCATTCATATTATTAATCGGTTGTCGAAAGATTCGATGTTGCGAGCGACTGTTAATTTGTACGCTGAGCAGTTGGTGGCAAACAATGCTAAGACTAAATCAAATAATTCAACCAGTCTGGAACAAGTTCAAGAAGATGTCGGTCGAGCTTTGGATAATAATGTACCTCTGCCTTTGGGATGGAGCGAACAGAATTGGTTGTCAAAAAAAGATAAGCAGGAGAAATTGTGGCCGGCTTTGATGGAAAAATTGTTTGGTTGGATATTGAGCGGTGTAGCTATTTCTATGGGGGCTGGTTTTTGGTTTGAGGCGCTCAACCAGATTATTAATATTCGCAATGCAGGGAAAAAACCCCCATCTTCCCCAGAATCTTGAGCGGTGCAGTTGCCAGGCCAATCTACTAAGTGTCATACCCTTTTAGATTTTAGATTTTAGCTGGGGGAATGACTGAAGACTATCGAGGTTTGAAGCACGGGCTGAGAGGTGGGTTCTTTTGTGAAAGTGGTATCACGGATAGGATATCGGATCGCTCGGTAATTTCGCGTTTGCCGGAAGTAAGGGAAAACACGCAGAATATAAATTCCGTGCGATCGCGGATGGCAGTGCTGCAGAAATAGGGGAAACTGATAGATAGGTTAAATAAGAATGGGCGAAATAAACAAGGTCGCTGGCAGTTTCAGAAGCTCTGACTCCAAGGCTGTATCTACCGCTAAACCAACTTTTGGAGGACGGAATATGTTGACTTCTTTAAGGGAAACGACTCCCGCCTTGGAATACGCAAATTCCCCATCCAACAGCTTTGTATTCAAGGACTCCAGCATCAATGAAGGTGGATATTTTGTTTCCAAAATTTTGGCTGGGGAATCTGACTGCATCAAGAAAAATACCTCGGCACTTCCAAAATATGCCTCTATCCTTAGAGAGATTGACAAAGTTGGTTCGACTTCTGACGGCCGCTCGAATCAACTGCAATTAGGCTTTGTTATCCTCAGTCCAGATTACCTGGCACCATACGAAAGTCAAGTGTCAAAATCCCCTAGTTCTCTCACTCAAAACAGCGAACTTGGTTCGTGTTATGCCGATCGACATTGTGATACACTCAACAACGGCGGTGGGTGCGATCGACTGTTTGCTAATTAAGGAGAGTGATTTAATGCAGGGTATGGAACTTACCGAGAGCGAGTGGGCCGAATGCAATTGTAATTAGTGACGCAGGCGCGATCGAAATCAACGATTAGATCGGACTCAATCTTCAATCATATCAATTCGCGCTGAATAATTTGAATCACCTTTGTAGTGAGGTGGGCAGTTCTCACAGTGTCCGTACTAGCCGATAAGTCAATTCATTCCCAGCGATTGGTTCCCACTTAATATCAGACCGTTTTGACTGTTAGTAAATACGACCAAACTTCTTGGGAATTAGTAGTTGGGTGTATGGCAAACCTAGCAGCTTCAAGCCATATAGAATTCTTCAAAATCTACATAATTCAGTTTTCCCTTGGATGAAATACAGCTAGGGAAAGTTTAGTGGATTGTGCCTATACAGAAAAATTCACATTTAAATAAAAACTACTAAATATAAGAAGAGGTATTCGGGGGTGAATTACCTCTTCTGTTTCCGCATCTCTCAACTCAGGCTACTATTCGCAAAATAAGGTCAAAAAAAGAATTGATAATAGAACCTATATTTATTTCAATATTCCCGATTAATCTTGCGATCTACTCCCATAGGTAGAGGCTCCAATTCCCCTTTTGGCCAAGAGAGAACAGGCAAATGCCGAGCCAAATAAATCAATAAAAATATTTTAAAAAGTACACAATGTTTCAATTTGGTGTTAATATATAATCAAATAAGCCTGATGAGATAGCTCCGGGGTGTATCTACTAATAATGCCCTTAATGGAGTCTCCAACATGAGTTCTACATTCGCTCAAGTTAACTCACAATCTTCTTTTGAAAAACGGCCAGTGCGCTCCTTAGTCTTCATTGACTCCGGCGTGGAAGATTACGAGTCAATTACAGCGGGAGTGCTGCCGGGACAGCAGGTAGTAATACTCGATCGCACCAAAAACGGCATCGAACAAATCACCTCGGAAATTGAAAAATACGCCTCTA